>NZ_SZWZ01000081.1:0-9394 GCF_005281025.1 Citrobacter sp. wls714
ATTCTAACCAACTGAACTACCACTCCGCGTTGTGTTCCGCTTGGGAACGAAGCGAATATTACGGATTGCCTCGCGCCTCGTCAACGCTTTTTCTCACGTTTTTAATCGTTTGCTGCAAAAATCACCCGAATGGTCATTTCTGCACTGTAATTGGGTCATCTACGCCCGCCAGAGACAACTTCCCCCCTTCTTCTGCACCAGGTCAAGCCGCGACTCATGGGCTGCTAACTCCTCATCAGTGGCAAAAACAACGCGTAGTTTGCTGGACTGCCGAACAATGCGTTGGATCCCCGTGTCATTTTGCTGCTGGCTGTCGCCTTCCATCGAGAACGCCATGGTGGTCTGCCCACCGGTCATCATCAGATAAACGTCGGCCAGAATCTGGGCATCGAGCAATGCGCCGTGCAGGGTTCGTTTACTGTTGTCTATTTCATAACGCGAGCATAACGCATCAAGGCTGTTTCGCTTGCCAGGAAACATTTTCCTTGCCAGCGCCAGGCTATCGGTTATTTTGCAAAATTCGTTGGTTTTCGGAATACCACGATTGAGCTTAGCAAACTCGTAATCCATAAAGCCGATATCAAACGATGCGTTATGGATGACCAGCTCCGCGCCGCGAATGTAGTCGAGAAACTCATCGGCCACCTCGGCAAACGTAGGCTTATCGAGCAGGAATTCGTCTGCGATGCCGTGTACGCCAAACGCTTCCGGATCCACCAGCCGATCCGGCTTCAGGTAAACGTGGAAGTTATTACCGGTCAGGCGGCGGTTCACCACTTCAACCGCACCGATCTCAATGATCTTGTGGCCTTCGTAGTGGGCGCCAATCTGGTTCATACCGGTGGTTTCGGTATCGAGGACTACCTGTCGTGTAATTCCAGTGCTCATAACGGTCATTTATGTCAGACTTATCGTTTGATTTCGATTTGCTAAAACAGGAAGTCTACCAGAGATGCTTAAACAGGTAGAAATTTTCACCGATGGTTCTTGCCTGGGAAATCCTGGGCCAGGTGGTTACGGGGCGATTTTACGCTATCGCGGACGCGAAAAAACCTTTAGTGAAGGGTACAACCTCACAACCAATAATCGCATGGAGCTGATGGCGGCAATCGTTGCGCTGGAAGCCCTGAAAGAACAGTGTGAAGTGATACTCAGTACCGACAGCCAGTATGTACGCCAGGGCATCACGCAATGGATCCACAACTGGAAGAAGCGCGGCTGGAAAACGGCAGATAAAAAACCGGTAAAGAACGTCGATCTGTGGAAACGTTTGGATGCCGCGCTGGGTCCACATCAAATCAAATGGGAATGGGTTAAAGGCCATGCGGGTCATCCGGAAAACGAACGCTGCGATGAGCTTGCGCGCGCCGCGGCAATGAGCCCCACTCAGGATGATATTGGTTATCAGGCCGAGTCTTAAGCGTCCGGTTTGCGGTATTGCCGGGTAGCGCCAACGGCCTGGCGGATTGGCGTTTTGCTTTTATTTTGTTTCATTGGGTTGAGCGTAAGCGGAATGGTGCGCTTACGTGCGACCACCAGTTGCAAACATCCCAGGGCAGGAATATGGGCGCTTAACATTTTCCCGCCCTTCTTGTTCCAGGGCAGGACATGAAAACGGCTGTAGTGCAGCACTTCAAAATTTAGCAAAGAGAGCCAGTCCAGTTGACGCATGAGGGTAAACATCCGACTGTTGTAAGGCGAGGTTTTGCGCAATATCGGCACCAGTTTACGCAGTCCCATCAGGCTTACCGGATTAAACCCGCTCAGAATCAACCAGCCGTCATCAATCAGCACGCGATCGGCTTCACGCAGTAACCGATGTGGATCGGAACACCACGGTAGCGTATGGGCCAACAAACAGACATCCACCGACTTATCGGCAAAGGGCAGATGCAAAGGATCTGCCGTTACCTGCATGGGAGACCCCAGCAAAGAAACATTTACCTGATGAGAAACCGCGCACGCTTCAGAATCGATTTCTGCGCTTAAATTACCAATTTTAAGCAGATGAAAACCGTACATTTTTGCGAACCACGGGTTAAGCTGATGCTCCAGCGCCTCACGATAGTATTCGCCCCAGGGTAAATCACCCCAGCTCACGGGCGCTACGACAGTTTGAGGGATCCTTGCCGGTTTCATCATAACCTTCCGTTTCGCTTTGAGAGGTAAGATATGAATCTTAACAGTATTCCTGCATTTCAGGACAATTACATCTGGGTCCTGTCAAACAATGACCAACATTGTCTGATTGTCGACCCGGGCGAAGCCGCCCCTGTTCTGCAAGCCATTGCAGAACATAACTGGGTGCCAGAGGCCATTCTGCTGACCCATCATCATCAGGATCACGTTGGCGGCGTGAAAGAACTCCTGCAACACTTCCCACAAATAGTGGTATACGGACCGGCTGAAACGCAAGATAAGGGAACGACGCACATAGTCGAAGATGGCGATATTGCACTCGTATTGGGGCATGAATTTAAGGTAATTGCCACGCCGGGTCACACTTTAGGACATATCTGTTACTTTAGCCAACCTTACCTGTTTTGCGGAGATACGCTCTTTTCTGGGGGCTGTGGTCGGCTTTTCGAAGGTACTGCAACGCAGATGTATCAATCACTTAAAAGAATCAGCGCTCTTCCCGATGATACTTTGATTTGTTGCGCACATGAGTACACATTAGCAAATATGAAGTTTGCTTTAAGCATCCTCCCGCACGATTCGTTCATAAATGAATATTATCGTAAAGTTAATGAGTTACGCGTAAAAAAACAAATGACACTACCCGTAATTCTGAAAAATGAGCGGCGAAATAATATTTTTTTGCGAACTGAAGATATTGATTTAATTAACGAAATAAACAAAGAAACAATATTGCAACAACCT
Source organism: Citrobacter sp. wls714 (assembly GCF_005281025.1). Classification (NCBI taxonomy): domain Bacteria; kingdom Pseudomonadati; phylum Pseudomonadota; class Gammaproteobacteria; order Enterobacterales; family Enterobacteriaceae; genus Citrobacter; species Citrobacter sp. wls714. The sequence continues at coordinate 2,884 of NZ_SZWZ01000081.1, forward strand.
GAAGAGCGTTTTGCCTGGTTAAGGTCAAAGAAAGATACGTTCTGACAATTCCGGGTTGCCTTTTGAAAACTTCGCCGTTATGATCGGTCGTCTTTTAAGCAACTATTGACACACACATGAAGGCAAAAGCGATATTACTCGCCTCTGTCCTGCTTGTTGGGTGCCAGAATACTGGTAACGTCCAACAGCACGCACAGAGCCTTTCTGCAGCTGGTCAAGGGGAAGCAGGAAAGTTTACAAGTCAGGCGCGATGGATGGACGATGGAACATCTATCGCTGCTGATCAAGATTTGTGGGCTTTCATTGGTGACGAGCTAAAGATGGGAATTCCGGAAAACAGCCGGATTCGCGAACAGAAACAGAAGTATTTACGCAATAAGAGCTATCTCCACGATGTAACTTTACGGGCAGAGCCGTATATGTACTGGATAGCCGGGCAGGTTAAGAAACGTAACATGCCAATGGAACTGGTACTACTACCCATAGTGGAGAGCGCTTTTGATCCTCACGCAACGTCTGGCGCCAATGCCGCAGGTATTTGGCAGATCATTCCGAGCACGGGGCGCAATTATGGTTTAAAGCAGACCCGCAATTATGATGCACGTCGCGACATTGTGGCTTCCACCACTGCCGCGCTCGACATGATGCAGCGTCTGAACAAGATGTTTGATGGCGACTGGCTGCTGACCATTGCTGCTTATAATAGTGGTGAAGGTCGCGTGATGAAGGCGATCAAAACGAACAAAGCGCGTGGTAAATCCACCGACTTCTGGTCGTTACCGTTGCCTCAGGAAACGAAGCTGTATGTGCCCAAAATGCTGGCTTTGAGCGATATTCTCAAAAACAGCAAACGCTATGGCGTGCGTCTGCCTACAACAGACGAAAGCCGCGCATTGGCACGTGTTCGCTTGAATAGCCCGGTTGAGATGGCTCAGGTTGCCGATATGGCGGGTATATCCGTCAGCAAGCTGAAGACCTTCAATGCAGGCGTTAAAGGCTCCACGTTGGGTGCCAGCGGTCCGCAATACGTGATGGTGCCAAAGAAGCATGCAGAAAAACTGCGTGAGTCTCTGGCTTCAGGCGAAATTGCAGCCGTGCAGTCAACGCTGCTCGCGGATAACACGCCGCTGAACAGCCGTAGCTACAAGGTTCGCTCTGGCGATACGCTTTCTGGCGTTGCTTCACGTCTTGGCGTGAGCACAAAAGACCTGAAACAGTGGAACAATCTGCGTGGTTCTTCCCTGAAAGTAGGCCAAAGCCTGACGGTAGGCGCCGGAACCAGCGCGCAGCGACTGGCTAACAACAGCGATAGCATCACCTATCGTGTGCGTAAGGGCGACTCGCTGTCGAGCATTGCCAAACGTCACGGGGTTAACATCAAGGATGTGATGCGCTGGAATAGCGATACGGACAACCTGCAGCCTGGCGATCAGCTAACGTTGTTTGTGAAAAACAACGGTATGCCGGACTCCTGATAACATTGTTGAAATGAAGGCACTGGTTTCCCCCCAGTGCCTTTTTTATTTATCCTGCTTTATGCGCCTCTACCATTATCGTGTCGCTGGTAAACGACCCCTCTTCCTGTAATGCAAAGTAGGCCTTCACGTCAGCAGAAGCACTCTCCTGGTATAAACGAATCGCTTCGGTCAACGCCGCAGGCGTACGCATCCGCGCAACCCACGAACTGAACTCCAGAGGCAGGCGATCAGTTAACAAGGTGTCAGCAATCAGGTTGGCGTCATTGATTAAAGACAGCCACTCCCCGCTGGAATAATTGCGTACGTGCGAGGTATCACGCAACGCTTCCACGGTTTGTAACCAGATATCACGTACAGGGTGACCCGGCGACATCACATCCATCACGATCAGTACGCCGCCGGGCTTCAGGATGCGGTTCACTTCGCGCAGCGCGCGCCCGACATCATGCCAGTGATGCGCGGAATAGCGGCTAATCACCACATCAAACGCGTTATCTTCAAATGGCAGACTTTCGGCATAACCCTGGCGCGTGGAGAGGTTTTCCAGCACCCTGTCTTTTGCCGCCTCCGCCACCACTTCAAGCATTTGTGACGATAAATCATAAGCTACGACCTGCCTGACGTGCTGCGCAGCCACAAAACTGGCATGCCCTGCTCCGCATCCCATATCCAGTAACCGGGCTTGCGGAAATGCTGACAACCTTGCGGACAGGCGTTGCAAATCGCGGCCAGAGGCATGTACCGCACTGGTCAAATAGGCATTAGCCTGAGAGCCAAACTGTTTTTCGACGTTGTCATGATGAGAGCGTGTTGTCATTGTGTTGTCCTTCGGTTGTTGTTTAATAGGAAGGGCAGCACCACTACAGGTCTGCCCTACGGCAGACCTGACACACCGTTATTGTTCAGGTTTGCCGGGACTGAATTCAACGAGTAGCGGATTGTGATCGGATGCGCGGGTGACCAGCACAGAGGCTTCACTCACGTTCAAACCACGATAGAACACAAAATCGAGAGGGCGACCAAACGCGCGTCGGCGTTGATCGTCGGTAAAGCGCACCTGGCGCAGCGACATTTCGCGCGCAAAGCGGTACAGCGCATTCATCCGTCGACGGCTCCAGGCATTGAAATCACCCGCCATGATCACCGGACCGCTGTGATGGGCAATCTGATCGCCAATAGGAAGTAACTGCTTACTATAGACATCAACGCCAAGGCTGAAATTTACCGCGTGGATATTCACCACCATCAATAAACGCGTATCAGGCAACGGGTAAACTGTCACCAACGCTGATTTCGCCAGCCGTAAGATAGGCTCACGCTCGCGCAATGGACAGCAGTAAACAGGATGGGCGGCGGAGAGCGTCATAACGCCAGAGGGGTGCTGAGGCAGCACAAAGGCGGGTACCTGGTCGGCAGCGAGATAGTTAGCGGTCGCAAACTGCACCAGTTCAGGCGTGGTTTGTGCTTCCTGCAATAACACCAGATGCGCGTCTTTGCCAAAATTTTTCAGCACCGACTGCCATTCTGCACGCTGCTGCTTAAAAATATTCCATACCAGCACGCGAATACGATCTTCACTGCTTAACGGAGCGCCTGCGGGTAATGCCTGGCCAATATGCGCAAACGAGCCTGGCGGTAAAATCCGCTCTACCGGCTGTCCGGCAACATAACGCATGGCATAGGTGTTTTTTCGCACTTTAGACTTTCAAACCTCTGTAACGTCAACCAGTCCGCAGCCGGACTGGTTCTTCTGTTATAGGGATTTTAGCACTCACTTTCAACGAACAATTGCAGTTTGTTTTGTAAGTGGGCGCTTACATCAATGATTTACCCCAGAGCAATGCGTACAGGTTTATCAAGACGACCGCTGACGCCCATCAGTAAGAAAGCCACCAGAACAATGAGGGCGCCAATCCACGGCGTCTGCGCCAAACCGTAATGCTCCACCGTTTGCCCGCCAATCACTGAACCCAATGCAATACCAATGTTAAACGCTGCAATGTTGAGTCCTGATGCCACATCTACCGCATTAGGCGTGAATTGTTCGGCTTTCTGAACAACGTAGACCTGCAAACCCGGTACGTTGCCAAAGGCAAAGATCCCCATCACCAGAATAGTGACCAGTGCGGCGTACTGAGTAGACGCGGTCACCTGGAAGACCATCAGCAGAACAAACAGCGCGGCGAAAATGAATTTCAGCGCAGGAACGGCACCATGCTTATCTGCCAGTTTACCGCCCCAGATATTGCCGATAGCCACAGATACGCCATAACCCAGCAAGATCCAGCTCACTGCTGCCGGGGAGAATCCAGCCAGATCCTGCATCATCGGCGCCAGGAAGGTGAATGCCGTGAATACACCGCCGTAGCCCAGCGCCGTAACGGCGTAAATCAGCAACAGACGAGGATGGGTCAGCACTTTCACCTGGTCACGAATGCTGGCGGCAGCCCGACCGGGGATGTTGGCCGGGATCAGCAGTTGGCTACTAATCAGCGCAATCACTCCTAACAGTGATACCGCAAGAAAAGTCTCGCGCCAGCCAAAGTGCTGACCGATAAACGTACCCAGCGGTACGCCGGTTACCAGCGCCACCGTTAAGCCGCCAAACATAATGGCGATCGCGGAAGCCGCTTTCTCTTTCGGCACCAGACTTGTCGCGATGGTAGAACCAATTGAGAAGAACACGCCGTGCGCCAGACCCGTCAGCAGACGGGCGACGATTAATGTCATATAGCCCGGTGCCTGCCATGCCAGCAAATTCCCCGCCGTAAACAAGACCATCAGCGCGACCAGTAACTGTTTACGCGGCAGGCGTCCGGTCAGAGCGGTCAGCACCGGCGCGCCAATAGCTACACCCAGCGCATAGATTGAAACCAGCATTCCGGCGGAAGGTAACGAGATCGCCAGTTGTTGTGCAATGGTCGGCACCAGGCCGACAATCACAAACTCAGTCGTTCCAATAGCGAAGGCACTTATTGTCAGTGCAAATAAAGCGAGAGGCATAAATAACTCCATAACATCAGTAATCAGATGACACGCAGTATGCCTGGATGTTTTAATGACAAAAATATTCAAAATATCAATTTAATTTTGCTTCAGGTGCAAAAATGAAAGCAACCTCCGAAGAACTTGCAATTTTTGTCGCTGTCGTGGAAAGCGGCAGCTTCAGTCGGGCGGCAGAGCAGCTCGGCCAGGCCAATTCCGCTGTCAGCCGGGCAGTTAAAAAGCTGGAGATGAAGCTCGGCGTCAGTCTGCTTAATCGTACGACCCGACAGCTGAGCCTGACAGAAGAAGGAGAGCGATACTTCAGGCGCGTGCAGCAGATACTGCAAGAAATGGCTGCAGCAGAAACGGAAATCATGGAGTCGCGTAATACTCCGCGCGGCTTACTGCGTATCGATGCGGCAACGCCGGTAATGCTGCATTTCCTGATGCCGCTGATCAAACCTTTTCGTGAACGGTATCCGGAAATGACGTTGTCTCTTGTCTCCTCAGAAACGTTCATCAATCTTATTGAACGAAAAGTGGATGTTGCGATACGCGCAGGCACGTTGACAGATTCAAGTCTGCGCGCGCGCCCGTTATTTACCAGCTATCGCAAGATTATCGCTTCACCTGACTATATTACCCGCTTTGGCAAGCCTGAGAGCGTTGAAGAGTTAAAACGGCATCTGTGCCTGGGGTTTTCTGAACCCATCTCGCTCAATACCTGGCCAATAGCCTGTAGCGATGGGCAGCTCCATGAGATCGAATGTGGGATTTCTTCCAACAGCGGAGAAACGTTAAAACAGCTTTGTCTGAACGGTAACGGCATTGCATGTCTTTCAGATTATATGATTGACAAAGAGATCGAGCAGGGAGAACTGGTGGAACTGCTGGCCGATAAGCGTCTGCCGGTAGAAATGCCTTTCAGCGCCGTTTACTACAGCGATCGTGCCGTCAGTACACGTATCCGGGCATTTATCGACTTCTTAAGTGAACATATAAAAACAGCTCCCGAAGGAGCTGTGAAAGAGGGTTAAAGGGTACAAAGGGTCAGGCAATTAATCCCACTCAGGGGCCAGACCTTCCGGACTAACCAAGCGGTCGTTGCAATCCAGTGCCGCGATCGCTGCTCTATCTTCGGCATCCAGATGCAGTTCCAGTGCCAGTAGGTTACTTGCCAAGTTTTCACGCTTGGTGGAAGAAGGGATTACTGAGTAACCTTCTCCCATTGCCCATGCCAGGATAACTTGCGCCGGAGTCGCATTATGTTTAGCCGCAATGCGTGCAATCACCTCATCTTTCAGCGCCTTACTGTAAGCCAGCGTCATGTAGGAGGTGATGTGGATACCGTGCGCTTTCGCCCAGTCAACCACCTGGCGGCTCTGCAGAAACGGAGACAGTTCAATCTGGTTAGTGGCAATATTCTCCACGCCCACTGTAGCAATGGCTTTTTCCATCAGCGGAATGGTGAAGTTTGAGATGCCAATTTCGCGAGTCAGACCTTGTTCTTTAGCTTCAAGCAATGCCTGCATAAATTCTTCAACAGACACGGCATCCCCCGGTGATGGCCAGTGGATCAGCGTAAGATCGACATAATCCGTACGAAGTTTTTTCAGGCTCTCTTTCAGGCTTGGGATCAGCTTGTCTTTGCTCAGGTTTTCAATCCAGATCTTGGTGGTGATGTACAGCTCGCTACGTGGTACGCCACTCTCAGCAATCGCCTGACCAACAGCCGCTTCATTATCATAGATTTGCGCAGTGTCGACAGCACGGTAGCCCAGTTCAAGCGCCGTTTTAACAGAAGCAATAACCACGTCGTCTTTCAGACGAAAAGTACCTAAACCGAATGCAGGGATAGTCATGAAATTCCTCTTTATTTATCAAAATGGGTTAACTGGAATCATTATGACGAACGAGAGGATCGAGGAAAAGATCGATTAAAGCAGAGGATTTTTGCTAAAACAGCAATAATCATATGGCAAGCAAAGAAAAAAGCCCTGAGCGTTAGCTCAGGGCTCTTAATAAGTGGCGGAACGGACGGGACTCGA
>NZ_SZWZ01000098.1:0-13998 GCF_005281025.1 Citrobacter sp. wls714
AAAAACCGCCGGAAGATCCCGGCGGCGGTGGCTTCGTAACGGCTAAGATGAAACACGAGACCGTCACGACATAACTAACAGGCAATGCAATAATTACGATTTATTGTTGCCGTGGCTATTTTTGCCCCCTTTCTTGCCTGCTTCTGAAGCGCGTTGCGGGTCATTCTTAAAGTTACCCCCGCTGTGCTGGCCACCTTTTCGACCTGCTTCTGATGCTCTTTCGCGGTCTTCCGCAAAGTTACCGGAACCGCCTCGATGGTTTGCCATTACTGACCTCCGTCATTGATTAGACATCATATTGCATAGGTACTGAGGAGTGATACCTCAACGCAGCGTCTGGGCGATGCCCTTGTTTTCGCTACGTGGAATTAAGCTTAGTGAAGACCGGCCTGTTGACCAGCAAACTGTAATATCCTGCAACAGGATCCGCCGCATAACCAAAATAATAACATCAAGAAATCAATAAGCCTTTCTTATGACTACCGAATTTCTCCCGGTTAAATATGTATCATTTTGCAACAAAAGAGGATGTTATAAAAATTGTTATAAATCAAAGAAGTGTTTGTGAAATTTGCACTCCTGACAGTACGTCATATCTTTATAGGTAGGTAGCGAATCGCTACGGACACGGTTAACTCGAGGAGTAGTGTAAAATGGCAAAAGTTCTGGTGCTTTATTATTCCATGTACGGACACATTGAAACTATGGCCCATGCAGTTGCAGAAGGCGCGAATAAGGTAGACGGCGCGGAAGTCATCATTAAGCGTGTACCGGAAACCATGCAGCCTGAGATTTTCCTCAAGGCGGGCGGTAAAACACAAAATGCACCAGTCGCCACCCCGCAAGAACTGGCTGATTACGACGCCATCATTTTTGGTACCCCGACACGCTTTGGCAATATGTCCGGCCAGATGCGTACCTTTCTCGACCAGACTGGCGGGCTGTGGGCTTCCGGCGCGCTGTACGGCAAACTCGCCAGCGTATTCAGCTCAACGGGGACCGGCGGCGGTCAGGAACAAACCATTACCTCAACCTGGACGACGCTTGCCCACCATGGGATGGTGATTGTGCCTATCGGCTACGCAGCGCAAGAGCTGTTTGATGTCTCACAGGTTCGCGGCGGTACGCCTTACGGCGCAACCACTATCGCCGGAGGCGACGGCTCCCGTCAGCCAAGTCAGGAAGAGTTGTCTATCGCCCGCTATCAGGGTGAATATGTCGCAGGTCTGGCAGTAAAACTCAACGGCTAATCTTCAACAGGAGGATTCGAATGCCAACTCAAGAAGCGAAAGCCCATCACGTCGGTGAATGGGCAAGTCTGCGCAATACATCGCCGGAAATAGCCGAAGCCATTTTTGAAGTCGCGCATTATGACGAGAAACTGGCGGAAAAAATTTGGGAAGAAGGTAGCGATGAGGTGCTCATCAAAGCCTTTGAGAAAACAGACAAAGATTCGCTCTTTTGGGGTGAACAGACTATCGAACGCAAAAACGTCTAGCGCTCTGACTCCCCCGCTCGCACGGGGGAGTTTTTCTTTTACTTCGCCGCCTCATTCAACACGCTATCGAACTTATCGATCGGGCAAAAGCCGTTCGCATCTATCGGACACCCTTTCAGCTCCAGGGTCACGCGCTGCGCCGGGGATTTCAGCGTCAGGACATCCGCATTACGCAGTTGCTGCGAGCTTTGATAGACATATTCGATTTTCATCAGATCACGATTCGCCTTGCTGTCATGCCAGCGCTGGAAGACAATCTTCCCGCCGATCGGCGTACGCTCGTTCTGATCGTGAAGCTGGTACGGTTTGAAATCCAGCGCGGTGAGCAGCGAAGCAATGTTTGAGTCATGCCCCACCAGCACGGTTATTTTCGGCGCTTTCGCGCGTTCGGTAACCAGCGCATTATCAATATATTTCACCAGCGGTTTGGCGACGTTCTGCGCAACTTCCGGCGAGGTGAACAGGCTGTCCTGATAGCCATTTTTCAGCTTCGACAGCACCTTCCACTGTTGATCGGACTTAATTTCCCCCCAGGCAACCTGGTCCATCGGGAAACCTTCGTAATATTGCAGCGTAAAAGCATCGACCAGCGAGTTCCCCACCTTTAATGGTCCTGACACCCCCGGCTCCTGCTGGTATTTGGCGCTGAACGTATCTTTAGCGTCGGTCAGGGAACACTGCTGTTTTTCTTTGCAGGACGGCGAGTCTTTGTAGTCGGTCATTTGCTCAAGCAATTGATAGCTGTCGCTGAGCTGCATTTTGCTGCGCTCTTTTTCCATCGCCTGGACGGCCTGCTGGCTGAAGGCGGCAGAATCATCGGTGATCACCGGGTTAAAGGTGGGATCCATGGTACCCATTTTTTCCTGATGATGAACTGGAACGTCACACCCCGGGAATGCGCCAGTGACAAAGAACTGCGCCGTAGCAACCGTACGCTGCAGGCTATTCGCATAGGTATAGACCGTGTCCGGAGCCGGACATTCGCCCGTTTTCACCATCCCTTGCTCTGCCAGCCACTCACGCATGTAGTGACCCATATAGACTTCCAGCACGCCGCCTTTGGTGGTGAGTTGCCCGCCTGGAACATCCCATTCCGGCCATTGTTTAGGCGTGGACTGCTCAAGAACGCTGCCGTTATTGGCTAAAGGTGCACGTAAGTTATGCCGACTCATCATCAATACTTGCTGAAGCTGATAGCCTTCCGGCGCGGTCTGCGCGTACGCGGCGCCTGACACTAATACAGCCCCTGCCACGGCTGCGGCGATTAACGATTTATTCATCCCTACGACCTCTTGTTGTTATCAATCACAACAGAGTGTGACAGAAACAGGACATTTTTCCGGGAACGCTTTCGCAAAACAGGGCATCTACCGTGTTGTTTTAATACCGAATTCGCTATTGAGTTTGCGGATCCCTAGTGGGGTAAAGGTGACATGGCGACTACCGGTCTGCGTTTTAATCCACTTTTGTTCGGTAAACCAACGTAGCAGCGTTGCGCCAAGCACGCCGCCAGGATGGTAACGTCGCTCACTCCAGTCCAGACAACCGCAGGCTAATTTCCGCCGTGCTGAGCCAGTAAAGAGGACGATCCCCATTTCCGTCAGCTTTTCCTGCCCGAGTTCAGTTAGCGTTTCACCATCCGGCGTTAACCACTGGCGGGAAACGAACGTATCAAACAGTCTCACCGCCACTTCTCCGGCGAGATGGTCGTAGCAGGTGCGGGCATGCCGCAAGCTCAGGGGCGTGGTGATTTTTCGAGGGGTAGATGTCGCCCACGCCACCCCCATCAATCGTTCCAGCAGCTCAGCAATCTCTGTGCCTGCGAGGCGAAAATAACGATGCCTTCCCTGAGCGAGCGCCACCACAAAATGTTGTTCGCACAAACGCGCCAGGTGCGCGCTGGCGGTTGAAGCGGATACATCCGCGACAGCGCTGAGTTCGGTCGCGGTCCAGGCGCGGCCATCCATCAGCGCGCACAGCATACGCGAGCGCGATTTATCGGCCATGACTGCTGCAGTGAGCGCCATGCGCGACTCCAGTTCGCCCTCTTCTTCCTTTAACATCACCGATGCCATAGTGACCTCGTTGGCCCTGAATATCTGAATTAACGATGCCATGAAAGCGCGCTTAAGTCACCGAAGGGTCACACCGCACGTAACATCATCTCCACACCCAGTCCGAGCAGACACAACAGAAAACAGCGTTTAAACACCAGCGGTGAAATAACTCGACGTACGCGGGTCCCCATCCACTGACCAATCAGCGCGGGAACAATAGCCAACGCCGATAAGCTCAGCGACTGTGCAGGCAGCGCGTTGTGCCACCACAGTCCAAGCGCCAGTGCCAGCGTTGAAAATGTGAAAGAGATCCCCAGCGCCTGCACCAGTTCATCTTTATCAAAACCCAGAGATTGGATCCAGGGCACCGCAGGCATCACAAATACGCCGGTTCCGCCGGTCAGCAAGCCGGTAACGAATCCAATAACGAGGGAGTACGGTTTTTCACGGTGCGCGGCCACCGCGATCTTCTTGCCCGCCAACGTCCAGATGGCGTAAGCCACCAGCGCTACGCCGAGCGCAAACTGGGTACGGGCCGTGTCGCCGCCGGTAATCCAGGCACTGGCAAGCAGGGTCGCTACCACCACCATCAACAGCATTGGCCACAGCCGTTTGAGTAATCTGCGCGTATTACCACCGCCGCCAAACTGGAACAAATTACTTATAAGTGAGGGTAATAGCAGCATTGCCGCTGCGGCAACCGGCGAAATAAGCGATCCGAGGATTCCCATCGCCACGGTGGGTAACCCCATACCGGTGACACCTTTCACCATGCCTGCGAGGACAAATGTCGCGGCAATCATCATTACCAGAGAAGGTCCAAACGCTACAGAACTCGTCATGTTGCATTTTCCTGCAAAGAGAAGGTGACCTATTCTGAACACCAATCACCCTGCTTACTTCGCCAGACAACGAAATATGTCCTCCCGTTTTAGCGACGGCAGCATAAAAAATGCCGGGTTTCCCCGGCACGATTATCAGAACGTTTTCGCCCACCACAGCCGAAGCTTCATGCCCCAGTAGCTGGTCCAGCCGCTGGTTGTAGACATCACCCGGCCTTGCGACATCACCACCAGCGTGGGCGTGACGCTGATTGCCCAACTGTGGGAAATGGCCCCGTTTGCATCATTGATGACCGGAAAGTCCACGCCTTTTCGCGACAGCCAGCGGGATACCTCGGCTTCATTACCGGAGCGCAGCGCAATGGTCATCACGTTTTCCCCTTCCGAACGTAGCCTGGCGACTTCCGGCGTCGTGAAGCGACACACGCCGCACCAGCTTGCCCAGAAATAGAGCAATACCGGCTCGTTTTGACTCAGCGCCGCCAGCGTGACGGTTTCACCATCCAGCGTTTGTAAAGGCGTACTGTCAAACGAGGCGGGGAGCTGTGGCGCACGCCAGGCATCCATCAGCAGCATCACACCGGCTAACAACGCCAGTAAGATCACCCCTTCGCGCAGCCAGCGGCGCAGCTTACTGACCATTGGCTGCCGCCAGTTTTTCTTTTACGACTTCCTCAAGCGTTTCCCACGGTACCGCGCCGGGAATGAGTTCATCGCCAATAATCGTTGCAGGAGTACCTTGCACCCCGACCAGTCGCGCCAGTTGCAGATTCGTACTCAGCGTTTCAGCACTTTGCGCGTCCAGCGTCACCGGAGTGGCGCCCGCTTTTTCCTGGGCCTGCTTGATACTCACGTCAGTATGATAGCCCTTCTTCTGCATCAGCTTTTCATGCAGCGCCAGAAACTGCTGCGGATACTGATGCCAGGTGGTCAGCACGATCCGCGCCGCCAGTTCCGAACTTTCCCCTTTAAATGGCAGAGGTTTAATGACCACCGCCACGTCAGGATATTTCTGCACAATTTTCTCCAGCATCGGATCGAGCTGTTTACAGTATGGACAGTTGTAATCGGTAAAGTTTATCAGCGTCAGTTTCGCCTGCTTTGCACCAATACGTGGACTGTTGGGATCGTTAAACAGGGCTTCCTGGATAAGCGCTTCGATTTGCTTTTCCTGTTCCGGGGTAAATGGCGCAGGCTCTTTCGCCACGCTGACGACGGAAAACAGGGTTAACAGCAGAACAATCATCATCTTCATGGGGTGACTCCTTTGGCATCATTCAACGTTTGCAGTACCGCATCGCGGGTTAACAACGTTGGCAACGCCTGACCTTCCGGCAGACCGGGGCCATAAATTTGGTTATACGGCACAGCAACCTGGCCGCGTTTTTTCAGAAATTCGGTGATGGCTTCAGAAGGGAGCGTCCAGTCGCCGCGCAGCGCCACCACATCCGGCTGTTGCAACGCGGTCTGGACGTCATCTTTATGCAAGACGTTGTATTTATTTACCTTACAGGTAATGCACCAGTCCGCTGTGACGTCAATAAACACACGTTTGTGTTGCGCCAACGCCTCTTCAATTGCCTGCTCGCTAAGCGGCTGCCAGTTGACGCTCTCTTTAGCGCTACTTTGCCCTGCCAGCCCTAAATGCGGGAGCAGCAATGTCGCAAGCCAGATAGCCGAACCCAGCATCATCACGCCGAGCAGACGCCGCAGGATATTCATCCAGCTCCCCGGCCGCGGCAGGCGCAGCGCCAGACCGGGACGCAGGGCCACCAGCAGCCACGGCAGGCTCATCCCCAGACCCAGCGCGATAAACAGCCCCCACAGCGTCGGTAATGAGGCCGTCAGCGCCACCGCCACCGCCGTTCCCAGAAACGGGGCACTGCACGGCGTGGCGAGCAGGGTCGCAAATGCGCCTTGCCAGAAATGCCCCGACAGACCGTTGCCGCCGTGAGTCGCCAGCGAGGTGGTCATCGCCGAAGGCAAGCGGAATTCAAACCACCCGAACAGGCTGGCGCTAAACGTCAGCATCACCAACACCATAACGCCAATGAACCACGGATTCTGGAACTGGATCCCCCAGCCAAGCGCCTGATTGGTTAACCGCAGTACCGTCATCAATAGCGCCAGAGCCATAAAGGAGACCAGTATTCCGGCTACCGATGCGAGGAACTGACGACGAATCTGGCGGCGGCTTTTTTCCTCGACCAGTAAAATCGAACCCAACTTCATGCCCAGCACCGGTAACACGCAGGGCATCAGGTTGAGAATCAACCCGCCCAATAGCGCCATTAGCGCCACCTGCCACAGCGGGAGTGAGGCGTTATCACTGGCTGGCGCTTCACCAATAGCAAGACGGCTTTCCTGTGCCACGCCGTTATCAGCCAGCACCAGCGTGACCGACTTACCGCGCAGATCCGGCGCGCCTTCCCCCCAGCCATCATGTACAGGTACCGTGGCGCGTAGCGTTTCCCCGTCAACCTGGATTTGCGGCATACCAAAATCCGCATCATCTACGGCATCCAGATACAGCCCAGGCGCAGTCCAGCCTGCGGCGCGCTGCGCCTCAACGACCAGCTCTCCGGCACGCGCTCCGGCATGAAGAGAATCAGTCAGGCCACTGGCGAGCGGGATCTGCCCCATCGCCTGAGCGTAGTCATGCGCAAAAGTCGGATCCTCGGCGGTGGGCGTTACGGAAAAAGGGAAATCCGTCAACAGGCAAACGTTGCTACAGGTGGATAGCGTCAACACGCCGCTAAGCGTGGCAGGCGATCTGCCGCGCACCATCATCGGGAACGTCACCCGATCGTGATACCCCTGGGTGGTGATATTGGCGACCTCAAAACGCGCAGGGGTTGGCCAGAACCAGTCAACCGTGGGCATTTCGCCCTTCCAGGCGATAGACGGCGCGACGCCCCCCTCCCCCGGCGAACGCCAGTAGGTTTTCCAGCCATCTTCCAGTTTAACATCCAGCAGCAGACGGGTTTCACCAGCGACTGACGTATCGGCGCGTAATCGCACACTGGCGTGATCGTTATCGGGTGAGCGTAGCCAGCCGGGTTCAGCCGCCCAGGATACGGGCAGCCAGAGTAATAACAGACAGAGCAGCGCCTGCCTGAAAACAGTCATCATAGTTTTTCTCCGTGAATAATTATCTAACAGTCAGCAACGGCTGTTCTGTCATTCACGGAAGACGCAAAATCGGAGATGTACCCTAAGAGTGGGCGGCGAGATGGCTCGCGGTGGGAAAAAAGGTAAACGAAACGCCCGCACAGGTGCCAGCAGCGACAGCAGCAGACACAGCGCCAGAATAATGCCTTCAAACAGTACCGGTGGCGCAGCCAGTAACGACTTCGCACTCAGTTCACATGGCGTAACCGGGGTAGCCTCATCAGGTTGCGCTTGTTCGCTTGTGACAACGTTTGGAGCAACGGTGTTCATCTGCAACGCATGCAGGCCCGCCATGCGCTGCGCGGTGCAAACCATCACCACAACACATGCCAGACAGAGGAACCACCATCCCAGCCGTTGACGTTTCGCCATTCTACCCTCACTGATTGATGCGGGTTATCTTAACCACTCGCCAGGTTTTAGCAACCTTTGCGCTGTAAAGTTATGTCCTGCTATTTGAAGGTTATACACACCCTCGCGCAATAAACACACTATACGTGAAATGATTACCAATCATATTTTCAGCATTATTTATTACAGTATAACATTGCGAATCAAATACCCATTAAAATGTCACGCTAGTTATTATTCATTATTTATAAAGGATACCCGATAATATTTCACATCAGCAGAAAACAAGACACCTCGAATGTACCGCCATGTATTGATGCGTAAATGAAAGTAAGGGTCAGCACATTTGCAATGTGAATATCGTATTATAGCGAAACGCAATGGACACCGGTTCATTTCAAGAACAACTTGTTTAATAAATGTTATTTAGAGTATATGGAAATGAAAAAATATTTATTACCCCTGATTGGATTACTTTTCACAGTTAGCGCTCAGGCCGCAACATTTACCGACGGCAAAGAATTTATCTCACTTGAGAAACCTGTCGCTACAGCACCGGCGGCGCTGAAGTTTTTCTCGTTTTACTGCCCTTCATGCTATCAATATGATGAAGTGTTTAAAGTGACTGATAACGTGAAAAAAGTTCTGCCTGCTGATGTCAAACTCACCGAGTATCACGTCGACTTTTTAGGCCCTTTGGGGCAAGACATGACGCATGCCTGGTCCGTCGCAATTCTCCTGAACGTGCAGGACAAAGTGAAACCATTGTTGTTTGATGCCGTGCAGAAAAAACAAACGATTAAGACAGCAGACGATATTCGTAACGTATTTATCAACGCCGGTGTTAGCGCCAGCGATTATGATGCCGCGTGGAATAGCTTTGCTGTGAAATCGCTCACCGCTAAACAACAGGAAATGGCTAAAGCTGTAGATTTAAAAGGTGTGCCTGCCATTTTTATTAACGGTAAATATATGATCAATCCGAAGGGGCTGAAATCAGATGACCTTAATTCTTTCGTACAGAACTATGCAGATACGGTCCGCTTCCTGATCACCAAATCCTGATATTTCGCTAACCCGACTATTCGCACCACACAACAGACGCCACAACCTTGTAAAGCGCTGTTGGTGGTGCGACTCCATTGTTTATAACGATATCCTTTCTTCCCGGTTGGCATTCGCCGTTATCAGGATTACCCTAAACTTAGCGGTGACACCTTTTGTCAGGGTTCACCTTCTGCAAGTGTTGATTTACACGAGAGAACGCTATGGAATTAAAGGATTATTACGCCATTATGGGCGTGAAACCGACAGACGATCTCAAGACAATCAAGACCGCCTATCGTCGACTCGCCCGTAAATACCATCCTGATGTCAGCAAAGAGCCTGACGCAGAAGCCCGGTTCAAAGAGGTCGCTGAAGCCTGGGAAGTACTGAGTGATGAACAGCGACGCGCCGAGTACGACCAGTTGTGGCAGCACCGCAACGACCCTCAGTTCAACCGTCAATTCCAGCAAGGAGAGAACAAAAACTACAGCGCCGAAAATTTCGACGATATTTTCTCCTCCATTTTTGGTCAGCATGCACACCACACGCGACAGCGCCATGCCAGCCGCGGACACGATATTGAAATTGAAGTTGCCGTATTCCTCGAAGAAACGCTCACTGAGCATAGCCGCACTATCAGTTACAACCTGCCGGTTTACAATGCCTTCGGTATGGTTGAACGGGAAATTCCCAAAACGCTGAACGTTAAAATCCCGGCAGGCGTGGGCAACGGTCAGCGTATCCGTTTGAAAGGCCAGGGTACCCCTGGTGAAAACGGAGGACCGAACGGTGATTTGTGGTTGGTGATTCATATCGCACCGCACCCACTGTTTGATATCGTCAATCAGGATCTGGAAGTTGTCGTTCCCGTAGCACCGTGGGAAGCCGCTTTGGGCGCGAAAGTGACCGTACCTACGCTGAAAGAAAGCATCCTGTTAACCATCCCTGCGGGCAGTCAGGCCGGGCAGCGGTTACGCATTAAGGGCAAAGGTCTGGTGAGTAAAAAACATACCGGCGATTTGTACGCGGTGATCAAAATCGTGATGCCGCCGAAACCTGACGACGCCAGCGCCGCTCTGTGGCAACAGCTGGCAGATGCACAAAAGACCTTTGATCCGCGCAAAGAGTGGGGGAAAGCATAATGGCTAACGTCACCGTCACCTTTACCATTACCGAATTTTGTCTGTACACCGGTGTATCAGAAGAGGAACTGCATGAGATTGTCGGCTTAGGGGTGATTGAACCCCATGAAGACGAGACCTTTGACGATCATGCCCTGACCGTAATGCGACGCGCAATGCGTCTGCGCCAGGAGCTGGAGCTTGACTGGCCGGGAATCGCCGTTGCGCTGACGTTGTTAGAAGAGAACGCGCAGTTGCGTCAGGAAAACCGCGTGTTGCGCCAGCGCCTGTCTCGCTTTATCAGCCATCCGTAGTACGTTGGGGTCAGCATCGCGCTGGCCCTTTTATGATCCAGTGTCCGCGCTTAATGACATTGCTCAGCGAATGGCATACAGTCAGAATAAGAAATATCTCCAACCATAAGACGTTAGGCCATGCAGCTTAAACCCCTCACTAAAGGTCGTTTTCACAATATCTGGCAGCAGGATGATGCCTTAATCGAGAAAATATTCCAGGAGTTGCTCTCTGAAACTCAGATTATCCTGGAAGATGAATATCTCTATCGCCAGGGACAAATTGTTGATCGACTGATTATGGTGCAGTCGGGCAGAATTTCTTTGCGCTACAGCGCTGAGAATGGGCGTCGTTTTCAACTGGGCGCAATGGAATGTGATGAACAACTGTTTGGAGAAATGGAGTTTTTTACCGGTTACCGCTGCCAACTGGATATCGTAGCCGAAGAGCCGCTGACCGTAGCAGTGTGCAGCTGTGAACGCCTGGAAGAGGCGCTGAACCAACACCCCAGACTGGCGATATTTTTCGCCAGCGCGATGGCCGTTGACTATCAGGATATGTTAGAAATTTTCCTGCACCGGATGCTCTACCCAATCGTACACAACGTAGCGTACGACCTGTATCGCCAGCATCAGAACAAGCAACCGATGGATGGTTTTCATAAAAAATATCAGGAAGCGGAGCGATTCGGCACGACCGACAGGGTATATCGACGGGCGGTAAAAGCGTTGACGGATGCCGGGCTGGTAACGCGTACGAAACAAGGTCTGGAAATTAAGGATCTGGAAGGTTTACGCCAATTTCTCGGTAACGACATCATTGACTGACACACCAACCATTCTGAGTGTTGGTGTGCCGTCGGGTCGCTATCAGAACTTATAGGTGAGGTTGAAGTAGTGCCCAAGACCGGTGGTGCGCCCTGCTCCACCGTGATTTTCCATCAATGCCATATTGCGGAAATACTTCAATCCATAACCTACCGCATAGTGCTCTGAATGCCAGTAAATTCCGTTATACCATTCAATCGCGTTATTGCTATACAGCGGCTGGTTAGCAATCTTGTTAGCGGCAAACTGATAGTCAAAATATCCCTGATAGTTGAGATAGCTGCCGTTAGCGAAGGTATAGAACGGCGTCGACCAGTTGGTCGAGAACATGTAACCATCCCACTTGCCTTCGTTATCCGCGCCATAGTTTTCACGAACATAGTGGGCATAGATGTTCATTCCCACCATACCAAACCATGGGACCTTAACATCCGTACCTAAACCGACATAATGTTCAAACAATTCCCGATCGCCGATGTTATTCACCGTCGCGATATAAAATTCGTTAAATGGGCCAACGGATAAATCTTTATTGAAAATAGCATCCAGGGAAAACCGCGGAGATATCTTGGCGAAGAAGTTATCACCACCGTGACGATCGTCCTGCTTGCTGTCTAAAATATCGAAGAAATCGACATAACCATACAAATCGATAATTCCGGAACGTGCACCGAACTCCAGTTCCAGATAGGTGTCATTACGAATACCATACGGTACTTTCGCATCCACACTTTGCATTAAATTCAATTGCATCCAGTTAAAATCATTTTTACGAATATTGCCATCGGTATAATCAGCCGCAAGAGCTTGCGTACAGCTGATAGCAATTACAGTACCCAGAACTGTTTTTTTAAGCATTGATATTTTTTTCTTCAGCATTTTCAATTCCTTTGAGTAAGGTTGTGTGTCGCCCCACCCGATAAAGGGTGTGGCGGCTGGCTATCTAATTAAGGAGGTAAGCGTTATTACTGTATTTATTTACGTTTGAGTTTGAGTGTCCCCATCAGCATGACGAAGATAATTAAATACAACACCGGTATTGCATACATTATTTTCTGCAATCCCATCGTTTTTTCCATCAGAGCACTGATCGCAGGACTAAACATAGCCCCGGCGCTACCACTAATTAAAATATAAGAAACGTTCTGACTACTCGCACGCTTAACAAACGAAACGCCATAAGCAATAAAGGAGTTATACAACGCCGCACAGACAAACCCATAACTGTAAGCAAGATAATCAAGCCCAGAGATCTGTTCTTTCGTAACGATAATGGTAGTAATCACACACGCCAGAAGAATAATACTGAGCAGGAAATAATGGATCTTCACCCGGGAAACAATCACGGTAGATACTAACGCCCCGACCAGCGCAGCCCCCCAGTATTGGGTAATAATATTCCCGGCCTCTTCAAATGGAATACCAAACTTGTTCTTCACAAATAACGGTGCCCAGGTGAGGAAGGTATACAGCGCCAGCATGCCTAAAAACAGACCTATACCGCCGCTGATAATCCCAGGATTCCACTCTGATTTCACTGCATCTGTGCGATCCGCCGCAGGAGCCGTTTCACAGGCATTGAAGCGGGTTAGTATCACAACTCCCAGCGTGAGTAAGGCCACTATGCCAACGCTAAGGTAGCTATAACTCCACGACATATTATGCGTCAGGGCAAAGGTAGTGATCAGCGGAAAAACCACGCCCGCAACGTTAAAGGTGGCATCCTGAACCACCAGCATCGTGCTCTGTATGCGATCCTGCCAAACCGAAACCACGATTGTTCCCGCCACGCACAGACCAATACCGCCGCAGAATCCCACTAAGGTCATGGCGACCATCACCGGCCATAAGCCGGGGCTTAAGTGCATTGCCAGCGCGCAGAGGAACACTATCGAATAGATAATCAGCGTCATACGCTTCACACCGATTTTTTCTATCAGGAAAAAGGCGGCGATGGTCCCAGCTAGTGCTCCGCCATTGAGTAACGAAAATATCGAGGCGACAGTATTTACATCGGCACTGTAGCGTACTGCAATCGGTTCAATCAGCATGCCGAATTGGCTGGCAAACCCTGCCATAATAAAATTTGCCAGAAAACTAATCAGCGTAAGTGCTATTTTATTCTTCATATAATGCCATCTCTGATTGGTTCAATTAAAAGACGGGGCTAAGCCGTAACGGCCGTATTTAGCGCCAGCTCTATCATATTTTTAAAGGTTAACTGTCGTTCTTCTGCCGTCGTTTCTTCTCCTGTCAGGCAATGATCGGATACGGTTAAAATAGCCAGTGCTTCAATACTAAACTGATGCGCTAGTGCATACAGTCCAGCTACTTCCATATCCACCCCCAGCACACCGAATTTTTCCAGTGCCGGAATTAAATTTTCGTCAGGATCGTAATAAAGGTCGCCACTGAAGACGTTACCGACCTTAATATCGATTCCGGCCTTTTGTGCCAACGTCCACGCCTGCTGTAATAATGGAAAATGCGCAGACGTCGCCATTGCGTAGCCCGCGCTACGTTTTAAATTAGTAACGGAATCCGTTCCGGCAGCGACGGCAAGGATAATATCGCGCATTTTGACATGATGTTGAGTTGCCCCCAGGCTACCGACGCGAATAATTCTCTGCACGCCAAAATCATGTACCAGCTCATGGGCATAAAGCGTCATTGAAGGAATGCCCATGCCGTGTCCCATTACCGAAACAGGTTGTCCAAAATAAAGACCGGTATAGCCCAACATATTGCGCACATTGGTAACTTTGAATCGCCACAGATAATCTAGACACT
>NZ_SZWZ01000079.1:0-10299 GCF_005281025.1 Citrobacter sp. wls714
GTGTTGTATCTAATCGTGGGGGCAGGTCAGCTTTTTTTAATTTTATGGGCTAATCCTTTTAATATAATCAGCAAAAGACTGGTTGTTAAGCGAGGAACGATTGTACATTAAAAAAAGTTTAACCGGTGGTAATTTAAAATTAATGCTGATTTCTTTCAGGTTAAGTGCAGCGGCATTTTGCTCATAAATGATTGTAGGAATGATGCCAATAAGATCTGTGCTGGCAATAATATTAGTAATGGAAGTCAGTGAGTCACTGCTAAAACCAATTTTACGTTCTGGAAAAAGATCATTCGTTACAAACTGTTGCTCGTGGATACCGGGTTGCGTTGTGCTAAGCAATGTAAATTGCTCCCGCATGATTTCTTCGAGCGTGCTATGTGCAGACATTCTTGGATGACTACCACTGCATACCAAAGTGCATTCAATCTTTTTAAATAAGTTACATACAATAGAGCGGTTATGCACGGGAACCGTAGTTATCACCATATCTGCCTTCCGATACGCCAGTATATTCTCTGCGGTTTCTGCTGACATTAATATATCGTGGTGTTCAACTTCGATATCTGGATTTTTTCTTAGGGCATTGATTAATTCCGTTACCCCCAGTGTGGTGGTGATTTGAGGACTGTAGATAATGAATTTTTTTTTCAGACTGGAGTCATGCATAATATTAATGGTTTGCTCCAGCATATTCAGATTTTGCTCAAGATGATGATGAAGATTGACCCCCGTCACCGTAGGCGTAATGCCTTTACCGGATCGAATAAATAGGGGGTCGTTAAACTGTGTGCGTAGTCGTTGTAATGACTGGCTAACCGCTGATGGCGTGATATACAATGTTTCGGCAGCTTTGCTTATACTTAAATGTTGGTATATACATTCAAAAATGACCAGTAGATTCAGGTCAAACTTTTTGAGGTCATAGAGATTAGCCATCGTTATCTTCCTGTAAAGTTCTGTCAGGTGTAATTTGCATTAAGAATGTTATAAGTAAAATTATTCTATGAGTTTATGTTTGAATACTTAAAGTATGATGTACTGAAGCTAAAATAGCACAACAAGATTATTTTTTACGAGTAAAAAAATCAGTGATGATGAGTGATTGAGATGAGAACGATAACAATCACTCATTTTGTTACCTTTATTTATTTCCCATGATAATGTTTAATTTTTCCTTATCGGGTAACCCGACTTCCTGTTGTAACGTATTGTCTTTACTCATGTAGTAGATGGCTGGCGTCACGTTTGCGCCCAAATCATCCATCAACTTTTGGTTGATATTGAGTATCTTCATCTGCTCGGGCGGGAGAGAGGCCGGAATTTCCAGCTTCATTTTGCCGCCAGAAGCTTCATAGTCATGCCAGGTTTTGGCCGGATCTTTTGCCGACAAGATTGCGACAGCTGTTGCCGGGCTTTCGGGTTTGATTACGCCCACTAACAGCGTACGCAGCTGAACTTTACCGGAATCGATCCATGGACGCGCCTGCTGCCAAAACTGCTTGCAATAAGGGCAGAAGGGATCGGCGAACACGTAGACAATTACCGGAGCCTCTTTATTTCCATCCAGAATCCACGAGGCTTTTTCCATTCGCTGCCACATCTCGCGCCCTGCTGGGGCATAGATCTCTTTTTCTATCAGCGTATTACTAAGATTTTCTCCTTTTTCGTTATACATATAACCGGAGATGGCATGTTTGCCGTCAGGAGTGACATAAATGGTTACTCCCATATCCTGGTATTTACCAAGATAACCTTTCATTCCACCTGGCGCGTCGAAGGGCTTCACGATGGTAATACCCTGTTTCTCAATGGCTTTAACAGGGGTAGGTAGCTCTTCGGCATGGACAATAGCGGGAAGCAAGGATAAGAGTAAGGTACGTTTAAACATTGATTTTCCTTATAAAATCAGAAGGAAAGGGGACTGAATTGCAAAACCTATCACAGCCATAGGTAAGATCGACAGTCTGTCGATTGCCCTTTCTTTAGTTGGGTGATGTAATCCCAATCGCTGTTACGACCTTTGTTAAGGTAATGTAGAGCGCAACACATAGCCAGCTCTGCTGGTACTGACGTTACCTGCGGGTAGCTCGGGTAATGAGGCTCCCTGCATAGGGGGCCTTTTTTACTTTTGTCTTTTAGGTTCGATTGAGTAAGTTGTTAGTTAACGCTTATTGATTTGATAAAGGAAACGCATTAGCCCTTTGAAGAGATTTTCGTTAACTTATCTCTCAACGAAAACACGGAGGAAGTACAGATGTCTTTGATTAATACCAAAATTAAACCTTTCAAAAACCAGGCGTTCAAAAACGGTGAGTTCATCGAAGTAACCGAGAAAGATACCGAAGGTCGCTGGAGCGTCTTCTTCTTCTACCCGGCTGACTTCACCTTCGTTTGCCCGACCGAACTGGGCGACGTTGCAGACCATTATGAAGAACTGCAGAAACTGGGCGTAGACGTTTACTCTGTTTCTACCGATACCCACTTTACGCACAAAGCATGGCACAGCAGCTCTGACACCATCGCAAAAATCAAATATGCGATGATCGGCGACCCGACTGGCGCCCTGACCCGTAACTTCGACAACATGCGTGAAGATGAAGGTCTTGCTGACCGCGCAACCTTTGTTGTTGACCCGCAGGGTATCATCCAGGCAATCGAAGTTACCGCTGAAGGTATCGGTCGTGATGCTTCTGACCTGCTGCGCAAAATTAAAGCCGCACAGTATGTTGCATCCCACCCAGGCGAAGTTTGCCCGGCTAAATGGAAAGAAGGTGAAGCGACTCTGGCTCCATCTTTAGACCTGGTTGGTAAAATCTAAAATTCGCTACGCCTTTCGCGCTACAGGTGCGTTGGCTACGCTTAATCACCCCGGTCACTTACTTATGTAAGTTCCCGGGGATTCATAAGCTTGCCGCCTGCCTGTAACGCGAAATTCTTGCGAATTAATCCTTAAGCGGGTGCGTCGTGCCCGTTTTATTCCAACACCATGATGCAAACGTATTCAGACTGTCTGAACGAGGCCGCTTGCATGATGATGTTTTCAGAGAGGGAAGAAGAATGCTCGACACAAATATGAAAACCCAGCTCAGGGCTTACCTTGAGAAACTGACCAAACCTGTTGAGCTGATTGCTACGCTGGATGACAGCGCTAAATCGGCAGAAATCAAGGAACTGCTGACTGAAATTGCTGAACTGTCAGAGAAAGTCACCTTTAAAGAAGACAATACTCTGCCGGTACGTAAGCCATCGTTCCTGATTACTAATCCTGGCTCTCATCAGGGGCCGCGCTTTGCGGGTTCTCCGCTGGGCCATGAGTTTACCTCGCTGGTGCTTGCGCTGTTGTGGACGGGCGGTCACCCGTCAAAAGAGGCGCAGGCGTTGCTGGAGCAGATCCGCGATCTCGACGGCGATTTTGAGTTTGAAACCTATTATTCACTCTCCTGCCATAACTGTCCGGACGTGGTGCAGGCGCTGAACCTGATGTCGGTACTGAACCCACGCATCAAGCATACGGCGATTGATGGCGGTACTTTCCAGAACGAAATCACCGATCGCAACGTGATGGGCGTTCCGGCGGTATTTATGAACGGTAAAGAGTTCGGCCAGGGCCGCATGACGCTGACTGAGATCGTGGCGAAAGTGGATACCGGCGCAGAGAAACGTGCGGCTGAAGAGTTGAACACGCGTGATGCCTATGACGTACTGATTGTTGGTTCCGGTCCTGCGGGAGCTGCTGCTGCGGTGTACTCTGCACGTAAAGGTATCCGCACCGGTCTGATGGGCGAACGTTTTGGCGGTCAGGTCCTGGATACCGTTGATATTGAAAACTATATCTCGGTGCCAAAAACCGAAGGCCAGAAACTGGCGGGCGCGCTGAAAGCACACGTCGATGACTATGATGTTGATGTTATCGATAGCCAAAGCGCCAGCAAATTGATTCCTGCGGCGCAGGAAGGTGGTCTGCATCAGATTGAAACAGCATCCGGCGCGGTGCTGAAAGCGCGCAGCATTATCATCGCGACCGGCGCGAAGTGGCGCAACATGAACGTTCCGGGTGAAGATCAGTATCGCACTAAAGGCGTAACCTATTGCCCGCACTGTGATGGCCCGCTGTTTAAAGGCAAGCGTGTGGCGGTGATTGGCGGCGGTAACTCCGGTGTTGAAGCCGCTATCGACCTGGCGGGCATCGTTGAACATGTGACGCTGCTGGAGTTTGCTCCTGAAATGAAGGCCGATCAGGTACTGCAGAATAAACTACGCAGTCTGAAAAATGTCGACATCATTTTGAATGCGCAAACGACAGAAGTAAAAGGCGATGGCAGCAAAGTGACTGGTCTTGAGTATCGTGACCGCGTAAGCGGAGATATTCACAGTGTGGAGCTGGCAGGTATCTTTGTACAGATTGGTCTGCTGCCGAACACCAACTGGCTGGAAGGCGCCGTTGAACGCAACCGCATGGGTGAAATTATCATCGATGCGAAGTGCGAAACCAGCGTGAAAGGTGTTTTCGCTGCGGGTGACTGCACAACCGTACCGTATAAGCAGATCATCATCGCGACAGGCGAAGGCGCGAAAGCCTCGTTAAGCTCTTTTGATTATCTGATTCGCACAACAGTAGCATAAAAAAGTAAGACTCACCTGCATGCCAAAACCGCCAGTCATCCGCTGGCGGTTTTTTATTTCCGCGCTTTCAGATTGTCAATTCTTGAAACAATAAACTGCATTAAATATTCATTTAATTAGCCTGATCATTAGTTTCATCAAAAAAAGAATAGGCATTTTCTTTATTATATTAACCTGCACTATGTTTTCATTTCTTGTGTGAATAAATGGTTGGTTAATTCATGGGTGAAATATATGAAACCCTGACGATCTTTGAATCGACAGGGTTATTGTTGCGTGATTTTTTTATTTCTTCTGATAGTAATACGCTGAAAAAAGCTTATTCCGCGCTGGATACAAATGCCTCGACGTTGACAGAGCTCGAGTGGCTGCAAGCGGAGTATGACTTCAATGCACTCTTTATCGGGCCGCAGGCGCTCAAGGCCGCACCGTTTGCTTCAGTTTATCTCGAAGAAGATGCTCTTGTTATGGGTCAATCAACCCTGAGTATTCGGGAATTCATGGCAAATATCGGCCTATCTATAAATCATGTGAATAATATTCCTGATGATCATATTTCATATGTATTGGAGTTGGCCGTTTTATTATCGGTAAACGCCCGGGCATCAGCAGAATATCAGACTGTCCTCACTCGATATGTAAATGAGTATATAGTGGTTTG
The DNA here is from genome assembly GCF_005281025.1 of Citrobacter sp. wls714. Classification (NCBI taxonomy): domain Bacteria; kingdom Pseudomonadati; phylum Pseudomonadota; class Gammaproteobacteria; order Enterobacterales; family Enterobacteriaceae; genus Citrobacter; species Citrobacter sp. wls714. The sequence goes on from NZ_SZWZ01000079.1 coordinate 5,288, forward strand.
GGTTCCCGATTTTATAGAAAAAATAAAGATAAATGCACAGACCGCCACGTTGAGAACCGTAGCGGGAAAATTGTCTTCTTGGCTTGATGAATTAAACACGAGAGTATCATATGAGCAATGAACCGGGAGTTCTGAACAGACGTTCATTTTTGAAAGGGTTGATTGCCCTTGGCACGGTGGCTGCCCTACCAGGGGGACTGCTGACTTCACGTTGCGCATTAGCGCAACCGCCCATTCCTTTTAACCCGAAAACCTACAAAATTTATCGCAACGCCTGTCCGCGTAACTGCTATGACACCTGTAGCCTGAAAACATGGGTGAAGGACGATGTCATCACCTTTGTGGAAGGCGCGCCTGAGTCAACGTTTACGCATGGAGCACCCTGTGTTAAAGGGTTGAGCTACCCGCGTCGGGTATACAGCCCGGATCGCATTAAATATCCAATGGTTCAGGATGTTCGCGGTAGCGGTAACTGGCGTCGTATTTCCTGGGACGAAGCAATGCAGCGCATTGCGACCAAGATACTGGAGATCAAAAAGAAAGATGGTTCAATGCTGGGCCTGGCGATGACCAAATATTCCGGCAAATTCGGGGTATTGAACTATGCGGTTGAAGGGATGATGTCTTCGCTGGGTTACACCACCCGTTTTGCCGGAACGCCTTGTTGGCCTGCCGGTATCGATGCCCAGAACTACGATATGGGCGATATGTGGTGTAACGACCCGGAAGATTTTGTAAAAGCAAAATACATCATCATCTGGGGTGCTAATCCGGCATGGTGCTCAATGCACACCATGAAGTATATCTACCAGGCGCGGGAGAAAGGGGCGAAAGTGGTCGTTATCGATCCGCTGTTAACGCAGACCGCCGCAAAAGCCGATCTTTATTTACGCGTTCGTCCAGGTTCTGATGGTGCGCTGGCGCTGGGTATGGCACGCCATTTGGTGGATAAAGGCCTGGTGGACCAGGATTTCGTCAACAACTATTCTCATGGTTACCCGGAATTCGAAGCCTATCTGCGCAACAGTGTGACCGTTGAGTGGGCGGCTGAAATCTGTGGTTTGTCTGCGGATGTCATTCGTCAATTGGCGGAAGAATTTACGGCGGTTAATCCTGCTACCGTGTGGATTGGTTATGGCATGCAGCGCCATGTTAATGGTGGCGCGAATGTTCGTGCCATTGATGCTTTCGTCGCCATGACGGGTAATATCGGTATTGAAGGCGGCGGCGCTCGTTATGGGCATCTGCATACCTGGGGCTTTAACTACAATGCCATGCTGCAAAAGCCACCGGTAGGCTCCATCGGTATGCCTGGAGCAGCGGGTACAACCAGTGAGTTCGGTTCTGCTGGGGCAGTGGCGCAATATTCCGATCGTTCTCTTAATATCAACCAGACCGCCAAAGGAATTCTGGAAGCCAACGAACCGCCTGTTCGTATGCTTTGGGTTGCCTGTAAGAACCCGTTTGCTCAGGATTTTGATCGCAGCAAGATGGAAAAGGCGTTTGAGAAACTGGAAATGGTGGTGTGCGCCGATCAGTTCTTTAACGAAACCGTCCAGCACGCCGATATCGTCTTACCGGTCACTACCGCCTTTGAAGAGTGGAATGTTGATGCCTCCTACTGGCATTACTGGCTCTCTATCAACCAACCGGCCATTAAGCCGATGTATGAGGCGAAATGCGATCTGGAGATTGCCGTTTTACTCTCCCGGACGATAAATAAGCTGGAGCCAGGTTCTTGTACATTCCCGCAGGAGTTCGATCATAAGCGCTGGCTGGACCAGGAATTTAACGACGGGATGGGCAAAATGTTTGGCATCTCCTCCTGGGATGATTTGCTGGATGGCCCGAAAAAAGCCATTTTGCCGAGCTCTGCGGCCTGGTATGACCGTAAATTTAAAACCCCCTCTGGAAAGTTTGAATTCAAATCTGAGCTATGTGAGAAAAATGGCCATACGGCGCTGCCGGAATATAAATCGGAGGCGAAAAGTACACTGCCATTCCACCTGTTTACACCGCATGTGCAGTTCGGTATCCATTCCCAATTTATCAACCTTGACTGGATGCAGGTCTTCTATCCGGAGCCGTTTGTCTATATGCATCCGATTTCTGCAGAAAAAAGAGGCATTGCCGAAAACGACCTGGTGAAAGTGTTTAACACCGTAGGTGAAGTAGAACTGCGTGCGAAGGTGACCGCTAACGTTCCGGAAGATTTCCTGGTGATGTACGAGGCGTGGTTTCCGAAACGGAAATACAACGTACAAAACGTGGTGGCGGATACCCCGGCCGATATGGGGCTGATGAAAACCGGTGCACCAGGTGCGGCGATCCACAGTCAGTTTGCGGATATCATTTTGGTAAGTAAAGGAGCAGCGGCATGAGACGCGCGTTTTTAGTCAATAGCGATAAATGCATCGGTTGCCGTGGCTGCGCGATGGCGTGTAAGAGTTTTAACCAGTTGGAGCCTGAACGTTTCTGGCGCTACGTCTATCCGCTGGATAAAGAAATTTATCCGCATGAAGAGCGGGCGTTCTACTCGCTGGCTTGCAATCACTGTGAAAACCCAGCCTGCCTGGCGGCTTGCCCGGTCGAGGCTTACACCAAACGTGAGGATGGTGTTGTGGTGCATAACCCGGAACGTTGTATTGGATGCAAAAACTGTATCCGTAATTGCCCATACGGAGCGCCGCGTTTCAATGAAGAGACGAAAAAGGCGGAAAAATGCAGCATGTGCTACGAACGCCTTGACGTTGGTATGCAACCGGCATGTGTAAATGCTTGTCCGGTGGGGGCGCTGACGCTAATCGATCTGGATGCCGACCCGATACCCAACAATGCCGTCCAGTATCCGCCGGGGTTCCCACGCATGCCGCAGCTTAATCCGGGCACGCGTTTTATCCTGGCGCGTCAACCGAAGCAGCCGGAGGTCAAGTAATGGAAAAGTATGAACTTCCTCTGGTCATTTTTACCGTACTGAGTCAGATGTCGGTTGGGATCACGCTGATTTTGACGCTACGCAAGCTGCAAGGAAAACTGGAAAGCAAACGCTTGTACTGGCTGGTTACCGGTCTGGTTCTGGCGGCTGCGTCCGTGGCAGCGATCCTGCACCTTGCGCATCCGGACCGTGCCTACAACGCCCTGATAAACCTGCAGCACGCCTGGCTGAGCCGTGAAATTCTTGGCGCAACCTTATATGGCGCGGCGGTGGGCGTGACGTTCCTGGCAAAAGGGCACAAGGTTCCGGCTGTTCTGGCGTCTGTCCTTGGAATTGCGCTGGTGGCGGTACAGGGTATGACCTATGCCGCACCGGCGATGGTGGCGATCGCCAACGGTCTGACGATGCTGCTGTTCTTCATCACCGTGTGGGTTATGGGTTGTGCGGCGATTCCGCTGCTTAATCTCGCACCTGCCATTGCCGCATTACGCCAGGGAATTGTTGTTTGTATGGCGGTCATGATCGCAGCCCCAATTATCTGGTTAAGCGGCGGGACCATTATGCAGATGACCGCGCATGCCTGGCTGACCTCGCCGCTTTATCTGGCGAGCCTGGTTTGTCTGGCGCTGGCCTTTGTGTTGAGTCGTCAGGGCGAACGTCGGGCAAAAGCGTTGTTTGTTCTGCTGTTTGTTGGCGTAATCCTCAGTCGTCTGACATTCTTTGGCGATACGGTCAGCACCATCGTGAATATCGGTCATTTGTATTGATTGCACGGTAATAAAAACCCCCTGTCAGATGTTAACCTGGCAGGGGGTTTTTACAGCAAATCAGACGTTATTAACGAACAACCAATACCGGCAGAGTAGCATGGCGGACAACGCTGGAGGCATTTGATCCGAGCAGGTGGGTACTGATGGACGGGTTACGCGACCCAATGACCACCACATCTGCATTCAACTCTTCACCCAACTCGTTGACCACGTCACGGACGCTGCCAAAGCGCACGTGTTGTTTAATGCGGGAGGGATCGATGCTGAAGTGACCGACCATTGTTTGCAGACGCGTTTCCGCTTCGTGCTGCAGATGCTCTTCAAAACGACGAACGTCTGCCGCAAAGCGGTGCAGGCTTAAGCTCGCTGAGCCTGGCAGCACATGCAGCAGATGGATAACGCCGTTTTCCTGTGCCAGGAATTCTGCATGGCGAATAGCCTTGTCACTCAGTTCCATTTCGAATACATCAACAGGCATTATGATTGTGTTGTACATAAACATTCTCCTTGTCATTACATGAACACATAACAGCATAGTATTAAAAATGATTCTGTCAGTCACGGCACAGATTTATGTTTTGCGAACAGGAAATAACGCGAGGGTAGGGAGATGAGGAGTAACCGGAAAGAGGATGCAGATGCATCCCCTGCAAGATAAAGCGAATAGCTTTGATAAGACAGAGTTAGCGCAGGTAGTCGCCCGCAGCTTCTGGTTGGTACTCAAGTTCGATGACTTCGAGGTGTGTTGAGGTACCGCCCGGCAGTTCCCAGTGAATGGTGTCGCCAACGCGAAGACCCAGAAGTGCCGCGCCAACAGGCGCCATGACGGAAAGCTGCGTGCTGCTGTCAGTCATGTTGGCCGGATACACCAGGGTACGCACACGGACTTCGCCATCACTCAGATTGCGGAATTTCACGCGGCTGTTCATGGTCACGACATCGTGCGGCATGGTTTCTGGAGAACACATTTGCGCGCGATCCAGTTCAGCGTTCAGGGCGTCGGCAATCGGTAAACCAGCAAACGCAGGTTGCTCCAACAGGCGGTCAATGCGTTCCGCATCGAGGTCGTTAATGATGATAGTTGGTCTGGACATTTATTACTCCATGTCGTCGATACTGCGGGTGCGCAGGTAAATAATCCCAAAAGAAAACCCTCACCGTCAGGCGGCAAGGGTTTAGCTTTTATGATGATACTGAGACTTACCCTATGTTTGAAGTGATTTAGTTCACATTCAGGTAAATCATCAATATTGTCGCGTATGCTGTGATTTTAGCCGAAAAATGAATCGCCACAGATAATCTAGACA
>NZ_SZWZ01000080.1:0-16301 GCF_005281025.1 Citrobacter sp. wls714
CGCTTACCATATCCCAGAGGGACGGGATAGCCCTGCGCGGCAGTATTAGTAACGCCACCAAACGCATACGAGGCTTTATTATCGGCACTTTGTTTGCTGGCTAAACCCGTAGGTTGAGGTGATAGCATCTGAACAACACCGCCCAAGGCCATCGCTGCGCCAAATTTATAGAAAAATGGTGAAGCTGCTGCCCAGGGTGTAAAACTCAGCACAGCCCCCACTGCAATTAGCGCAGCGCCGAGAATTGTTTGCAGTACGCCAGCTTTTTTGCTCCCGATTATGACGGGAACAATTCGAATAGTCCTGTTGCCGTTCGGAAAATCGAGATCATCCTGAGTAACGTTCTTTTTGTCCACGAATACAGCGAACGTTAGCCCTCGGGCTTTGCTGGTATTCATGAATTTCTGAAAGCCGGGAATGGTGGCGGATAACGCAGTAAACGCCTCACGTGTCGGGCCAATAAGCCGCTGGTGAGTACGGCCAAAAAGTTTAGCCAGCGAGCCGCTCAGAAGGATCGTGCTCATGGTTTCATGGTTTGCTGTATTCATAGTTTTACTCCAGTCAGATACCGTTAAATGTCGCCAGCCGTTGTTTGTGGCTGTCGCTCATATCGAAAGCAAAATCCTCATGCTCAGCCTGGAAGGTGCCGAACGCCATCAGCGCAGATACCGCAGGGTCTATCTTGTTAGAGGATTTCTTTTTGTTGGGCTTAATGTTGGCGTTAGCGTCGGACTCCATCACCACGTTTCCAATTGCCCAGGCCAGAACCGGATCGCCACGATGACGCACCACCTTACGGTTAACGAACACCTCAAATGATTTCGCCACCGGACTGAATTTGAGATAGGTTTGCGGGAACGGCTCCACATCAAGCCCCGCCCCCTGTAGCTGGGTGCGCAGGTGCGTGGCGTTCCACGTATCGAAACCCACCAGCCTGATATTGAAGATTTCAGCGTCGCGCAGAATATCGTCACGGATGCGGTCATAGTCGATGCAGTCGCCGGGCGTGGTGCGTATCCATCCCGCTTTTACCCACTGGCGGTAGATGGCGCGGTTTTTGTTGGCGACGTTAAGTAGCTGGGCTTCCGGCAGATAATGACGGGTCAGCAGGCGGATCTCCCTGTCGAACGGGAAAGCGTAACTCACGCTGGTGATGTCGCTGGTAGAGGACAGGTCAAACCCGGCGTAGCACTCCATTCCGGCCAGATCGTCTTCGTTATAGTCGAGCGCACAGGCATCCCATGCACCGGCGCCCATCCACGGCGTGGAGCCCTGACACCAGATATTGAAACGTTTGGTCAGCATTTCCACCCATTGCGACGGTATGCCCCGCGCTTTCTGGATTGTGGATTCCAGTTTCGCCGCGTCAACGGACACATGCAGGTTAGGGTTGGCCTTGATCCACATTTCAGGCTGCTCAACCTCGCTTTCGTCGTCCAGCTCGTAGATCAGGACAAACAGCGAATCGTTGCTCTCTTCCCCGGCAAGAATCTGGCAGCAGTAGTCGTAATGCTGTTTACAGGCGGAGACAACGTTACTCCCGGCGGTCGTGATGGCGAACAAAATCGCCTCAGGACGTGCGCCCATACCCAGCTCAAGCGCGGAATAAACGCCGTTATCCGGGTGAAGGTGGTATTCATCGACAATTGCCAGGCTGGGGTTAGTCCCCTCAATGGTGGCCGCTTTCGCCGCCAGCGGCTTTAACAGGCTGTTGCTCTTCGGGAAAATGACCTTATGCGCCTGGATATTGACGCGCTTTTTCAGCGGTTTTGACAGCAGGCACATCTGGCGGGCATCGTCGAATACGATTCGGGCCTGATCCCGGCTCACCGCCGCCGTGTAGATATCCTGCTGGCCCTTCTCCATTACCAGAAACCAGTTAGCCAGCATGGCGGCTACGGTGGATTTGGCGTTCTTGCGCGGCACCTCAATAAAGGCGCTGCTGTACTTACGGCGACCTGACTCCCTGACTTTAAAGCCCAGCAGGTTAGCAAAAGCGAACTGTTGCCACGGCTCCAGCTCGATTGGCTGGCCCCGCAGCGGGCCTTTGACGTGTGGACAGAGCCGGGAGAAGGCAATAAACCGCTCCACGGTCGCCGTATCGAACTCATAACGAGGGTCATTCAGGTCTGAAAAGTACCTTTCAACGGCTTGTTTTACGCGCTTACAGGCCGGAATTTCACCCGATTTAATGGCGTTGGCGTAATCATTCCAGACGGTCAAGCTCGTCCTCCTCTTCCGTTTCTACCGGATTACGGCGGCGGCTTACCGGATCAAAGCCCAGTAGCGACGACATTTTTATGAGAATTTTTTCGGCATCCGCTTTTGCGCTCAGTGCCGGGTTACGGCTCTCACCGCCCTGGCTGTTCACTATGCTGAATCCCCGCGTAGCAAGGTCTTCCACTGCTTTGCGGTACATCGAGTAATTGACGCAATACAGCTCAAGGTTGTTCCAGTCGGCAGGCGTCAGATCCCCGCGCTCCGCCAGCTGCTTCGCCTTTGCTTTCCACTGCTGCGCCGCGATTTCATCAAGGTAGGCGGGCGGTTTGGGTGGTCTTGCCATAACTTACTGTTTTCCTGTCTGTTTTATTTTCAAAAAAATCACCGTGCGTAAAAATTTGAGGGGGCGGGTGGTGCCTTGCAGCAGGGGGTTTGTCTTTAAAACCTCCCCCCACCCCGTCCATGCGCCCTGTCAGTGGTTGCGGAAGCATTCCATAAGCTCCCGGTCACGCTGGCTCATGCGCTTTGCTACGGGCTTCGTGTGCGCTCTCTGTCTGGCTGGTTGCCATGCCTCGCGCTGCTTTATCAGCCCACTAATCAGCCGCTGCTGTTCCTGCTCAGTCATTGTCAGCCTCATACATCCAGTCATTGCGACGGGCTGCACGATCTTCCTGCTCACGGTACAGCCCTGCTTTGCGCTTCGCTTTGGTGGTTGGGTCTTGCTGTGTGGTCTTCTGGTTATGATGCGCCTGGCATAACGGCTGGTGATTCCACTCAGGCCAGAACAGAACGTCATCACCGCCGTTGATAGGGATGATGTGATCGACAATCTTTGCAGGCACGTAGAGGCCCAGCTTCTGACACTCAACGCACAGCGGATAGCGCTTAAGGTACTGAGCGCGGTACTTCTCCCATGATGCTGAGTAACCACGCGCGCGGCGGTGGCCGCGTCTGGCATCCTCTGCCCGCCACGCTTCCCGCTTATGCTCGTCACACTTGCCAGACTTCACCCGTTTATTGCATCCCGGCTCTGTGCACCGGCGTAGTGGTTGCCACGGCATCAGTACACCCCCACATCTCGGTAGACAGACCACAACGCAGAGACAGCCATCGGTATCTCCTTGGCGTCGGTGTCACCAATCATCGTGCGGTACTCGTACAGCTGAGAAACGTACATCAGACAGCCGATCTTGATAGCAGGGGTGAACTCCAGACCGTTATCAAATCGCTTGCCAATATGCTTCTGGCAGACCTCCAGCGCAGCTTCGATGTACGCCTGTATCAGCGTGTCTTCATAATCATCATCAATACGGCAATGCAGCTTTGCTTCTTCCAGTCCGATTAACTCACTCATTGAAAATGCCTCCCTTGCACAGCAGCTCAAGCCGGGTGTGATCCACATCAGGAATTACGGCCACAATGCCGTAAACCTGCCCCCGGACGTTTGGCGAGCGGTACAGAATGCGGTTTGCGGTGGTGATATCTTCGCGGTAGCGCGTCCAGATACGCACGGTGGCCTCAGAGTAAATAGCACCCGATGACATACGCTCGCGCCCGCTGATAGTCCGAATCTCAGCCCAGACGGTGGCGAGGTCAGACCATTCGTAGATAATCTCGCCAGTAGGGCCACGATGAGATTCTGACTTCTGGAAGGTAACGCGGCGCTTCATCTTCCCGGCTCTCATACCTGGCCTCCGTGGTTAGCGTGATAGCCATATTTAATTTCCGCAGACTTTCTCGCCTGAATTGCTGCTTGCTTGGTAAGAAATGAACCAAGGTGAATTTTTTTGCGATTCACCGAAATAAACGCCCTCCACCGATTACCCTCTTTACTTTTCAGTACGCCATTAAAGCCAGACTTATTATTTTTTCCGGCAGACTGATTTTTCCCATTTTCCATATGGGTAACTAACCGAAGGTTTTCTATACGGTTATCGCCCTTAACGTGATTCACATGGTCAATTTCGTAATCTTGCGGAATATCACCATGAAACATCATCCAGATAACCCGATGATTAAGCAGGCGGTGACCACTTAAACCAACCTGCCAGTAACCACGACAATTACACCGCCCTGCAATTTTTCCAGCGAATTGTGTATTGAAACTGTTAAACCCTCTCTTGGATTTAAAATGATGAACTGGCCTTTCTTTCCAGATCAAAGCACCGTTTGAATATTCAAAACACTCGTGAAGGAACAGTTGATTAACCATCAGACTTACCCTCTTTATCGCTATTTACTTCGATCTGCTGCTTCCATGCCTGGCTGAATTCGTCACCACCTTCACGCGGCGGCATCCCCTCACGCTCACGGGCTTCGTTCGGGTTCATGATCCCGTTCTTAATGCCGCGCTCATAAGTGGCGTAACGCTCGGTAGGTGTGGCACGGAGAAGGTCAGCAGAGTCAAACTCCACCTGATAGCGGGTTCCCGGAACCGGAGAGGCCACCAGCAAAGCAGATTTGATTTGTTGCTCGAAGTTCGCCAGCCACGGGCGCATGGTCATGGTGAGAAAGGCGCGGCTCGCTTCGCTGAAATTGCTGTAGGTGCTGTTGCTGTATTCCTGCAGGAAGATGGGCGACACGTTGAACATGCGGGCAATGTCTTCAATGGAGAACCGGCGCGACGCCAGCCATTCGGCATCCTGATTGCTCATGCCAAGCTGCTTGTAGTCCATGCCACCTTCAAGGATCGGTGTTTTACCGGCATTTCTGGCGCCCTTGTAGCGATCCAGTGCATCCATCGCCTGTTTGCCCTTCACGCTATCGAGCCACTCTTTAGTGACCACCACGCCAGCCGCCATCATGCCATCTTTCATAATGCTGGCACCGTGGCGCTGCTGTGCCAGACCTAACCCCAGCGCCTCACGGCAGACGGTGATAGGCGAACGCCCCAGAAAGCCATCATCGGTGGAGTAACGCAGATGCAGAATCTCTTCCTGTAGATAGGTGCGCACAGCCCCGGTAAACGGCTCTGTAACGGTGTATTTGTACTTATGCTGGCCGATACGCTCGGGAACAACCGCCCCCGGCGCATACGGGTGCAGGGATTGCGGCTGGCCGTCGCGGCCCCACTTGATCACCGCATAGGCGTTACCATTCAGCAGACAATGGCGCATCATCGTGCGTTTAAACTGATAAGGCGTCTGGCAGTCGTTCGGCTGCTCGTTCAGGAGAAAATCCACTGGGTGATTACTCAGCCATTCTCGCGCCTCACGACCATTATCATTACGGACGCGGTAGAGATAGCAGGGCATTGTTGCCACCGCCTCACTGATAACTGATACGGCGTTCATGACCGCCGGCAGAGATTCCGCAGTACCCGCAGACACATACTCGCCTGATCCAGTATTTGGAATCCCTGCCATCGCCAGCCACTCATCAATGGTCATACTGCGCTGTTCGGAGGGTTCAGACTTACGGCCAAACGGCCAGATATTCCACATATCAAAGCCCCGCTAATTCAGCCCAGCGGCGACGGTTATCGCCAGCGCGGCGCAGTTCAGGATGTTGGGAGAAAAGCGAACGGTGCGCGATTTCCACGCCAGACTCAGGATAAGCAGGCATAGAGGTAACGGTAATCTCCCGCAGTTCGGCAGCGGTAACAGTGCGCAGGTATGGAGACTGAGCAATATCCCACGCCTCTTTCAGCGCCCGGAAACCAAAGCTCATGCCGGAGATATCCCCGCGCTCCACCAGCTCCAGCACATCGTTGCCAAGCTGGGTATTCGGCGGGGTCAGTTCGAAGCGCAGCCCGGTATCGTCTTCGGACAGCACCAGCGTGCCGGATTTAGTGCGGCCCAGCAGCTGGGTATAGTTATGCTCGTACAGCGCACGCACATCGCTACCGGATGCCAGGCTGTCTTTAAATGCGCCCGGCGCAAACTGCTCACGGAACTCGTCCCAGATAATTTCTGAGAGACTGTTCCAGCGCACGGCATAGCCCACCAGCTTTTTGTTGCTGGCGCTCACTTCGGAGGTACGGATTTCAAAATCGATTGTTTTCATTACTGGACTCCACAGAGGGCAAAAAGGGGCCGAAGCCCCTTAAACGTCAAATCAGGAACCGGAGCCGGAAAGCTCAAGCACCTTGATGGCGTTGGAGTCCACTACGCCGCCGCCCAGGTATTTATCGGTATGCACCTTATAGAAACCCGGTTCGGTGATGTTGTCAGGACGGGTACGCACGCCAGTGGTGTGATCCACGATGAAATAGCCGCGCTTGAAGTCGCCAACCGCGAGGAACGCTTTGCCCGCTTCCGCATCAGGCATGGTTTCCAGATACTGAACAGGACGGCCCAGCAGCGTATCGGGAGAACCGGCAACCAGACGATCGCGCCAGATGTAATCCCCGTTGCCGTTTTTCAGCTTTTGCAGTTTGGCGGCGGTGTTGGAATTCATCACCCATACGGCGTTCTTGCGGTATTTGGCTTTCAGCTTATACAGCAGGTCGATCAGGCCATCAGAGGAAACGTCAGCGGCTTCCATCTTCTCCAGCGTACCGAACGGACGGGTTTTGTCGGCAGTGGCCGCGCGAGGGTAAGACAGGAAACCTTTGGATTTTTTATCACCGTCGCCGTTCACAAAGTCGCTCTCTTCGGTAGCGGTGAAGGTGTCGGCAATTTCAGAAGACAGCCAGCCCAGAATATCCACCTCGGAGAAGTCGAGAATCTCCTGAGTGGTTTTCGGGTAGGCGTAGATCGGGTTGAGTTTGATATCAACGCGCTCCATCTTCGGCGTGCTGGTTTCGGTGCGTGGTTCACCTTCTGTGCCGCGATTAACGGTAGTGCCGCCCACAGATACCAGCTTCTGGTATTCGTTGGTTTTGGTCGTCTTCACCGTTGCGATGGAGCGCATCACGCTATCATCCTGCAACTGGCGCATAATCTCTTTGTCCAGCTCAGGGATAACGGTATAACCGCCGTCAGCCTGCACCAGCGTGGAGAGAGAACGGGTATCACCTGTCATGATGTAGTGGCGCAGCTCGTCGTTGCTTACTGGCTCACCTTCAACGGAAGTACCAGGCAGATTGCGCTGATCGTCAGCGACGGCTTCAAGGCGGGTGATTTCAATTTCAAGAGTATCAGCCTGGGCGCGGAGTTCGTCGAACTGCTTACCTTCTTCTTCATTCAGGCTGCGTTTTTCAATGTCGGCTTTCTCCAGCATATTACGCATCTGCGTTTTGAGTGCGGCTTTCTGCTGGCGTAATTCAAGTAATTTCTTCATGGAGTGGTTTCCGTAACAATTAAGATTGAGACGTGAAACCAGCGCGGGAGGGATGGCCGTTAAATCTTTTTCTGCCTCTCGCAGGCTGTACTCGCTACAGCTTGACTTAACGGCCAGTGGCGGCTCACGTCTGAGTGCCACTCTTCAAGATATACATGAAAAATATAAAGAAAACCCCCGTCAGAGACAGGGGTAATCACGGGTAAACATGAGTACGAATAATTTACAAAATTTATTTATTCAGCAAATCCCGCATGTTCTTTTCCGGCATATCCTTACGCATTTTCTCCAGATGCGCTATGAGGAGATCCAGCTGTTCGCCATCAGCAGCCAGAGCCATTCCCGTGAACGAATCCACAATGAAGCCGTGAGAATCAATCATCACCACCGCATCTTTATCAAGTGCAGCAGCGTACTCATTAACTCCCATATCCTGTACGGCATTTTCAATGCCATGCACCTTCCGATGTTCCAGAACGTCCTTATAAGTAAACATTTGCTTTGCTCCTTCAGTCAGAAAAAACCTTCATGGTATCACCATCGATTAAGGTAGCGTTTTCGCGCCTTTCCTCATACTCAGCAACGATACTTAGCGTCATGTCAAACAAGTCACTGGCGGCCATCTCAGCGCCGGTGATTGTCAGATCGTAGAGTGTCATCATGCTGTGCTGGATTGCACGCGCTGATTTTTCCCCACGATTGTAACGTCGGAAAATAGTCTCTCCCCTTTCCTCAATATCAGCCCGGAAGTCATCGCGTTGCCAAAGCCAGCCATGTGAATGCTGGAAAGGTTCATTCAACCATGTCACATCAGCATACCGCGCACGCTTCCAGATGATAATCACGGGGTATTTTTGGGCATCACAGTAAGCCAGGTGATCCGCTGGCACGCTTAACATCGGCCTGCCAGAACAGACGGTATATTTTTTCACACTATTGCCTTTCCTCATTTTCACCCCATCCACGGTTATAAAATCAAAAAATATACGTTTAAGTGTCCGTTCGCTCTCAGCTTTAAGTCAGCGAGCCAGGCCATAAATCCAGCGTTTCCACCAGTGACCGGATATACATTCCCGCCTGATCAATGGCTGCCGCCTGCATGAATCCTGCCACCAGCTCAGGGTGCTCTCTGGCATAGCCCGTGCCGAACTGTTTATCTATTGCCTCCACGGCTTCACGCATCCAGAGGGCTGCGCTACCTGCTGACTTCTTCTCAACCATTCCGGCTTCTAACATTTTTCCCTCTCTGCACTGTGTGTGAAAAGTTTTACCCGGTGTTGTCTACCTTATCTACCTAATCGCTGTAGCCCTTGTGGCACAAGGCTTTGATCGGGTAGACGACCCTATTTTTAATGTCTACCTGCTGTCTACCTCTCTACATTAGTCCTCTACCTGATCCGATTTTTGAAGCAGGTAGACAGGGTAGATAACAGGTAGATAACTAAATATGGGTTATCTACCCACTTAACCTAATGAATATAAAGAAAAATATATCATCAGGTAGACAAGGTAGATAACCAGGTCAAATTTTATAAAAACTCGTCGGCTTTATCGGTAATCTGTACGTTGGTTTGTCTCCGCCCCTTTACCGTTCGCGTGAGATATTCGCCACCATACTCCTTCGCTGCCTCTTTTACCGCCTTGGCGAACTCGTTCACGCTAAGAGGTCTGGTAAGTCCCATGTAGTCCATGAACTCCAGATAAAGGTGATACAGGTACTGTCTTGGCTGGCGCTCGGTATCTGCTTTCTTGCCTCCGCCCATCATCAGCCCGCGCGGTTCGCTAATAAACGCCAGCGCTGCACACAAATCAACGACAGGGTTCGACGCGCGTTTAATTTCCAGCGCCTCGATACTGTCCCGCTGCTCAAGCAGCAACTGCCGGGCTTTTTCCGGATCGGCAAAATTTGTCAGCAGGCGACGAATAATGACCGGAATTTCTGCGAAAATTTTTTCCGCTAACTCTGGATCCTTATCCTCCTCACGAACCCGGTTATTAAACTGGAAAATTACCCGGCGTCTGGCTACACCTCCAGCCCGTTCAGTGAAAATCATCGGCGTGTTGTTGGTAACTATCACGACAGCGCGTAATACCGCCGTATAGCGCTTCTCGTACTTCGGATTAATCTCCATGGCATCACCGCCGGTTATTGCCTTGATGCCTGTACCCTCCCCGGTATATTTAGGCTGGTCTGGCAGGGTTATCAGACTTTTACCTGCAAACTGTGCCCGACCTCCGGCGTCGTCCAGCGCGGCCATATTGCCGCTGGCAGTATTGTGTTTTCCTGCAAGCAACGTAGCCACCTGAGTAAAGACACTTTTCCCGCTGCCACCCTCGCCAGTTATCTCAAGGAATAACTGCCAGTCATAGCGGTTTGCCAGCACCATAAACAACGCTGCCGAAATACGTTGCATTTTCAGCGCGTCATTGCCAGCGGCATGGCTGAGCCATTTGTGGAAGTTTGGCGCGTGATCACGGAGATTTTCACCAGGAGTCGGAGCGGTATATTCCACGTCATTATGGTTAACCAGCCAGTTTTCCAGACAATGTTCAGAAAATTGTCCGCTCTCCATATCGTAAACGCCATTGGCAAACGGGATCAGGCTGCGACGTGGTTCACCCATGACAGGAATAACGATTTTCAGCGCTTCGATCACGTTGTTTACTTCACGTTTGCTGAAATTAGTTTGATTTTCGTTATAAATAGCAACCATTTCACGGCTTAACTCCAGTGGTGCCGCTTTTACCCATACCCCTTCGCGGTACAGGTGCACAGCCTCACTCTCTGCGTGAATGGCGATCCCTTCATAGCGGCCAGCCAGCAACAATGCCTTTTCGTTGTCCGCCATCTGGATCAGGTTTATTTCTCCGCGGATTCCGTGCTTCTTGCCGCCGTCAATCGCCTTAAGTTTTACCGCCACTTTTTCGCCCTCCGGCTGGTACATCGAATCATTAAATGCTGCTGCCGCTGCTTCCGGCCCGTGTTGCTGGTGAAAATCATTCCAGTCGGCCTTTTCCTCAGACTGAGGTAAAGCCACCCAGCCAGAGACAGCTTTAGCGGCTTTTTCTGCGGCTGATTTCCCCGTGTTTGGTTCGCCAGGCTTAATATCGTTATCAGCGGCGATGATGATCTGCGCATCCGGGTAACGCTGTCGCATCACCTGCGCAACTGGCAGCAGGTTCCCGGCGTCAATCGCTGCGATAATTGTCGCATCGGGGCGAAACTGCTGAACCGAAAGCGCCGTTGCCAGTCCTTCGGCGATAATCACCGTCTCCGGCGTTTCACCGGAATTAACCACGCAAAAAGAGCCTTTCTTCACCGTTCCGGCCACCAGCCGCTTACTGCCATCTGGCTTAATCACCTGTGCGCCTGTCGTCGCGCCAGCACCGTTTTTCAGCACCAGCAGCAGCGACCCATCGGACAGCATCGGGAAGGGGCATTGAAGCCCCTTTGATGTAAGGTAAGCAGACTGCCCCGGAGAGGCTTTAGCAGCCAACGCCGCAACCTTCCCGGCGATATCCGTTTGAGGCTTCTCTCTGGCTGGCTTCGGTTCCGGCATAGGCAGCGCCATCGCTTCGGCCACCAGCTCAGCCGCTTCTCTCGCACCGCACTGATTGACCTTCATCACCAAATCCAGCCCGGTACCCGCGCCACAGTGCGAACAGAAATAGGTTCCCCGGTTATCTTTATTGTCGAACCGGTAGCGGGTTTTGCCGCCGCACGCCGGACACGGCCCCTCACCGCGATTCGTCGGAATCGCCAGGCGCTCCAGTATTGACGGCCAGTAGCCGTTTGCCTTGCTGCGTACATCGCTTACAAAGTCATTTTGCACTGTAAGCCTCCCGCGCTTTCTGTAGACGATCTTTTGACTCATGCACCAGGCTGAAAATGGCGGCCACACAGTTAGATTCATGTTCATCACCTTCGCCGAGGGAGTCCATCCAGATTTCCAGCATAGCCAGAGCCTGATTGCTGTAAGCCAGTGCGTCTTCGGCGTGCATCAGGACTTCAAAAGGAACCTGTCTCATTTTGTCTCTCCCATGCGCAGCTCGGCGATTAATGCCCGGTGAATTTCCTGATTAAGGTCACATGCCAGTGAGATATGGTTCAGCAGGGTTTCCGAACACTCAGCACAGGCTTTTTCCAGAATGGTTTCGAAGAGTGAAGCAGCCAGCGCTGATTTATATTCGGCCTGGTCTAAGCTGATTGGCTCACGCATGGCGAGCCTCCCGAACTGGCAGACGGCCAGCGAATACCATCACGCAGCCAGCAGGTGATTGCTCACGGGCTTCGCGTTCGGTAGCGGCGGTGATGTGAATGACGTTGCGCCCGATGACGCTCAGTGCGAGAAAACGCCAGATGTAGTTATTCCGCCCTTGCGGGTGTGTGGTATGATCTTTCATAGCTGCCTCGTTATCTACGTTAACGGCGGTAGTCAGAAGCCCGGAAGGTGTTAGCGCACCTCTGGGCTTCGCTGCATTTGATACTTCCTGTGCCTTACCTGTGGATAGGGTGTGTAGCCACTTTATATTTTGGTGTGCACCCACGTCAAGCATTTTATTTCGGCTACCTTTGATGTATGGTGTGCACTCACCAAAGATAATTAAGAGGTTGTCCACAATGGCTACAGGTAATAAAAACAATAAATCTTCGCGTGTAGGTATCCGCTTTCCGTATGACCTGATTGAAGAGATTGACGCCAGCGTAGAGCGAGAGAAAGCAGATAACGCCGGTGCTAATTTCTCTGCGTGGGTTCTGGATGCCTGCGGGCGCAAACTCAAATCTGAGCAGCGCAAGAAAGCCAGATCGGAATCTGAAAGCTGAACAGGGTTACTCCCCGTAATACTGTTTACTGCCGGGTTCTCGGTAGTTTGTCGGTAGACCACCAGCCAAAGGGTAGGATTTGAAATCCCACCCTTTCTCTTTTCCTGAACAGGGCTAATTTCGTTAGCGCTGTGAGGCACTGCCGAAATCAGAGCCTCCCCTCTTAAAGAGGGTTTGTTATCCGACTCGCTCAGAGACAGCTGGTTAACCTCGTAATTTTGAGTTACTACCCTCTCGTAAGCCAAATCTGGATTACGGTGCAAAACTGTACGTTGTTGATTTACCTCGTAGAGCAAAAATGCGCTGCCATTGCAGCTACCGAAGAAATTCGTCGAAACCTCAACTGCATATTGTTGATTTTCCTTGATACATCCTCTAAAGATGATTGCCGAACCTAAGCAGTGTTGATGTTCAGGCGAACCCGAATACTTTTCGTGTTTGTTGCCAGCCGATTCTAACGATTCGTTATAATCAAGTTCCTTCAATGGGTTGCAATGTCCGTACGTTAAACGTACGCGGTTGTTTAAACTCGGCATATCACCGAGTTTGGTTTGCGCGTGCGAATTTCGTCGGCTCAAATTCTGCGCAACCCTAATTGAGTTATGCAAAATCACTCAGCACCTCCAACACGCTTAACCAGCCAGCGTTGTGCCAGTTCGGTGAGTTTCGCCTTACGGGTTGCTGTACGGGTATCAAGATCCAGCAGAGCACAATCACGGCTTTCCAGATAAGCCAGCAGCGCCAGCTGATCGGCGTTCATATGGTCACGCAGCTGCTTAACCGGAATTTCTTTCTGTTTCGCCCACACTCGCGGGTGCATACCCAGCACAAGGCTATTCAGGAACGAGCATTCATTGCTGTAGGCAAAGCCGTGCTGCCTGTCGCCGGTGCGCTCGATATAGCCCTTCATTGCATCGGCCATACTCTTATGATCTTCGCAGGCAGCTACACGATTTTTACGCCAGCCCAACAACGCCGCCTCATGTTCCTCTGGTGCTACGCGGCGCAGACGTTCTTCACAGTCGATGAAATACTGGCGGGCCATCTTGCCTTGCGCGTTGCGCTCAACCATAGAAAGCTCTTTAGCCATATTCAGGCTGACAATGTAGTCATGCTCGATACGCTGGCGAGATTTTGAGCTCGCCCGTTTTGGCGAGGTCAAATATTCGACAATCATATAATCAACCCCTTCAACGAACCCATACTGCTTAATGCGCCCTTTGATCCAGTTGGTAAAGTCACGCCCTACAACCAGAAACGTATGAAGCATACGGCCGCTTACAGACTGGGTTTCTTTCCCGCCAATCTTGCTCATGTTTACAGGGATTCGCGCAGCAAAATTATCGCTGGAAATATCTTTCTGGCTGGTTTCGGGTTGAGTTTGGCCGCTGCCAGCCAAGGCAGTTATTTTTTCCATGTTCGATTACCTGTAGTTAATTAAGCAGATTTGCGGCTGTACGGGTTATTGACGTTCTCTACTGCAGGCGGATTGCGAACCCACCAGAGCACATCAGAAAGAAGCCATGCACAGCTATTGCGTCCGAAGTGGCAGCGTGATGGAAATCGTCCTTGCTGCTCCATTTTCCAACGGCTGGAACGGGAAAGGCTGGTGATCTCGCTACATTCTTCTTCACGGATTCGACGGTCGAACTTAAAGCCGTACTCCTCTAAAAGGGTGCGGCGCTGCTCAGGATTTGGCGGGATAAAGGTGATATTTTGCATGTTGCCTCCACTGTTTCTACGTTTTGTGGAGGCTATTATTTGCTATTAAAAAGCATGGTTCACTATTAGATATTTTTTAATTATTTCTATATGGATTTCCCGATTAAAATGAATCCATAGCTTTGCGCTTTAATATTTCTATAGAAAAATCTGCGGAAAAATTTCTAATGAACGGTTTGATCGTTTGAGCGATACCAATGGCGTCATACTCTGCATTAGGAAACAGGGCTAAAGATAAAACTCTGTTAGTGATTGTTGCATTGTTAATTTTAGCCCACTCCATAAGGTCTAACATTGGCAATATCTTGTAATCGAATATTTTCTTTTTGATTACACTCCAGCTATTACTTAACTTACAACTATTTTCACTTTTCCTTTCAAGATCCATTCGCCATATTGGCAACAATGCAGCCAAATCGCTTAATAAAATTTCATCAGGCCAAGACAAATCTAAAGTAATATGCATTTGATCATTATCGCTTATGGTCTTACTTACAGACCTTTTTTGTCCACGCAATGAGCGATTAATTTTATTTTCATCAATATAATGAGCGGCTTTCTTAGACAACTGCATCACATCAATTAATCTTAAAGGCTCAACACCTCCGACGGAATCCATTTGCCATTCAGAATATTTTTTTCTTTTTATTTTTTCTGCAAATAATTTTCCGCTCAGTGGCCGAATTGGGTTACTAAATCTTTCTTCCATAAATGAAGCGAACTCATTTCTTGCTCCGGGATAGGTATCAAGCCATTCAAAATCATCATTAGCAACTTCCATTCTCATAGCTAACTGATTAATTAAATCAAGATCACTCAGCCCATTGATAGAATTGTAATTGTCCAATGAAAACCATTTCGGTAATTCGGTCATTTTATTTATCTTCTTCATTTCTCACCAGCCTTTAAAATAACAATATTCGAGTGATTACCCGCCAAAATATCGAGACGGTCATACCATTTATTCAGCGCATCCAGTTTCTCAGGCAAGTACAGACTACGGTTATAAATCGCCATGACTCCCGGCATTGAGTGACCCAGTAGCTGCTCCACAACATGTGGAGCGATACCCATATTATTCATATGCGTTGCAAGTGTTCGTCGTAGATCGTGCAGTGTCCATGGTTCAGAATGCCCCAGCTTTTTATAAACACTACGGCCCCACTGGCTTACCGCTTCACTGCCTTTAACCGATCCAAGCAAAAGGCCGGATAATTTCGTTTCATCATGCAGTATTTCAATGAATTTGCGCATGGCATCCGGCACAGGTCTTACAATCTTCTCGCCGCCCTTGCTGTGCTCTTTGGGAACTGTCCAGACCCAGGCATCCATATCCCATTCACTCCATTCTGACAGTCTGGCCTCCTGCGTTCGGCACCCAAACACCATTAAGATTGTCAGTAGCCTGGTGTAGTAAGGCATGAAGCAAGTTCCAGAGGTAATGGCAGCCCATAAATCGCCAGCCTCTTTATCGTTTAATACCCGGTCTTTTTTTGCCTGTTTTTTACCGACATCTGGAATTGTTAAATCTTCCAGCGCGGTACTCACAGCATAGCGACGAACCCGGCAGAATTTCAGGGCTTGCTTGCACATCTGGAACACATAACCCGCAGCAACTGGCGTTTTCTTTTTCATCCTGTCAAAGCAGTCAAGCCAATAACGGGTTTCGCAGTCAGCGAGCGCCATTTTCCCAATATAAGGATAAATGTGTTTACGCAGCTCCGCTTTGTGCCTTTCAACATTCGCGCGGTTCTCTTCTGCATATTCGCGTATCCAGTATTCGATAGCTTCCTTAACAGTGACCGGTTTAAGCGTTTCCTGAGTGGTCAGCGCCAACTGGTGCTTTGGATCTTTACCTGAGGCCAGCCACTGGCGGCATTTATCACGCGAAGAACGGGCCTCCTTGAGGCTCATATCCGGGTATCGTCCCAGAGTCAGACGGTGCAGCTTCTGCCCGTCGAGTCGGTAAGTAAACACCCAGCTAATACCACCAGCTTTCGTTACCTTGGCGCTCAGCCCGGCACCATCAGCATAGAACTCAATCTTACTGGCCGGGATGCCATGTAACCCCTTTAACTTCCTGTCGCTCAGTTTGTTAAGTTCGCCAGCCATAGACCACCCAGCCCAAAGTGTTTATACAAATGTTTATACAGAATTGCTTGCATAATAGCATAAACAAAGAAAAACACTGGAACAATATACAGGCATTAATTTATACAACACATTGATTATTATATGAATATTATAATCATCTAAAAGCATGAAAACAGCTAATATGACAGTACGGCATGAACTGATACTAATCAGTTAA
>NZ_SZWZ01000083.1:0-31196 GCF_005281025.1 Citrobacter sp. wls714
AACTGCTCTACCAACTGAGCTAACGACCCACTTTTTTCGCCGCTTTCAGGCTGTTTGATATCCCTTGGCAACGGCGGCATATATTACTGATTTCAGATTTTAGCGCAACAAAAATTTCGAGGTAAATAACTCAACTGCTTAGGAATCACACGACGCGACCAGAAATAACACGATTTCTGGTCGCATGGTGGTCATTACATCGCGTTAAGGCGTTTTTGCGCTTGTTTCGCGCCATCAGTACCAGGGTATTTAGTGATAACCTGCTGATAAACCGCTTTAGCTTTTGCTGTGTCACCCTTGTCCTGCATGATAACGCCGACTTTATACATCGCGTCTGCAGCCTTAGGTGATTTTGGGAAGTTTTTAACTACCGAAGCGAAATAGAACGCGGCATCATCTTTTTTACCCTTGTTGTAATTCAACTGACCCAGCCAATAATTGGCATTTGGCAGGTAAGTAGAATCCGGGTACTTTTTGATGAAGTTCTGAAATGCGTCAATCGCGTCATCCTGACGGGATTTATCCTGTACCAGGGCGATTGCTGCATTGTAATCGGTATTCGCATCGCCAGTTTGTGCCGGAGCCCCTGACGTTGCCGCAGCTCCCGCATCAGGCGCAGGGGTCGCCGCCCCGCTCTGATCCCCACCCGCAGACTGCGCCGCAGGTGCGCCACCGCTGCCAAGATTATTCATCTGCAGCAATATCTGTTTCTGACGTTCAACAACCTGATTCAGCTGATACTGATTTTCCTGAATTTGACCACGCAGGGAGTCAATATCGGACTGATTATCGGAGAGTTGTTGCTGGAGTTGGGTTAAAAGCTGACTGTGAGCGTTAGAAATACGCTCGAGTTGAGTGACACGGTCTTCGACCGAGCCTGAGCCGACACTACTGATTGGCGCCTGTGCAAAAGCGGCCCAGGGGGCCGCTATGCCAACCAGTAACGACAGACTCAACAGATGATGTCTGAAGTTACTGCTCATGCAATTCTCTTAGTAAACCAGTACGGCACGACGGTTTTTGGAGTAAGCCGCTTCGTCATGACCCAGTACTGCAGGTTTTTCTTTACCGTAAGAAACGATAGAGATCTGGTCAGCAGAAACGCCTTTACCCTGCAGGTACATCTTAACGGCGTTTGCACGACGTTCACCCAGGGAAATGTTGTACTCAGGAGTACCACGTTCGTCCGCATGACCTTCTACGGTGACTTTGTAAGACGGGTTGCTACGCAGGAAGTTAGCGTGCGCATCCAGCATTGCAGCGAAGTCAGAACGGATATCGTACTTGTCCAGATCGAAGTAAACGATGTTGTTCTGCTGCAGCTGCTGCATCTGAAGACGCGCTTGCTCTTCAGAAGACATGTTGCCGCTACCGTTTGCATCCATACCAGTGCCGGCACCCAGCATGCCTTCGCTGCCGTCATTGCTGGCGTTCTTGTTAGAAGAACACGCCGCAATAGCCATAACAGGCAGAGCAATCATCAGCCCTTTCAGCACTTTGTTCAGTTGCATTTCAATGATTCCTTTATTAATCAATTATTTATTATCACAGATACGGCGACCAGGCAGGGAATTTAACCTGACCATCAGTTGCCGGAAGACGCGCTTTGAAACGCCCATCTGTAGAAACCAAATTCAGCACGGATCCCATCCCCTGAGAAGAGCTGTAGATTACCATAGTGCCGTTAGGTGCCAGACTTGGCGTTTCGTCCAGGAACGTTGACGACAGAACTTGTACGCCACCCGCTACCAGATCTTGTTTGGCAATGTGTTGCTGACCGTTAGCCGAGCTTACCATTACCATAAATTTACCGTCGCTGCTCACATCCGCATCCTGGTTTTGCGAACCTTCCCAGGTAATACGCTGCGGAGCACCGCCGTTGACGTTAACTTTGTATACCTGCGGACGACCGGCCTGGTCAGACGTAAAGGCCAGATTCTGGCTGTCCGGGAACCAGGTTGGTTCCGTGTTGTTGCTGCGACCATCCGTCACCTGACGGATTTGACCAGAACCAATGTCCATGACATACAGGTTCAGGCTACCGGTTTTAGACAGGGCAAACGCCAGTTTGCTGCCATCCGGAGAAAACGCCGGTGCGCCGTTGTGACGCGGGAAAGAAGCGACCTGACGAACAGCGCCGTTAGACAACGTCTGAATAACCAGCGCAGAACGACCGCTTTCGAAGGTTACGTAAGCCAGTTTTGAACCGTCCGGAGACCACGCCGGAGACATCAGCGGCTGCGGAGAACGGTGAACCACGAACTGGTTGTAACCATCGTAGTCGGACACGCGTAATTCGTACGGGAACTGACCGCCGTTGGTCTGAACAACATACGCGATACGGGTACGGAATGCGCCCTTAATACCGGTCAGTTTTTCAAATACTTCGTCACTGGCAGTATGGCCCGCGTAACGCAGCCATTGCTTGTTCACTTTATAGGTGTTCTGCGCCAGTACGGTACCCGGCGCGCCGCCGGTATCAACCAGTTGATAAGCCACGCTGTAGGAGCCATCCGGATTCGGCGTTACCTGCCCGACCACGACGGCATCAATACCCAGCGCAGACCATGCAGCAGGTTGAACTTCCGCCGCGGTGCCCGGCTGCTGTGGCAGACGAGAACGGTCTAATGGGTTAAATTTACCGCTGTTACGCAGGTCAGCACCTACGATACCACCGATATCTTCAGGTGCAGCACCCGGCCCTGCCCACTGGAATGGGACAACGCCAATCGGGCGTGCCGAGTCCACCCCTTGGGTGATCTCGATACGTACTTCTGCATGCAGCACTGCTGCCCACAGCATCAGAAAACCAAATGCTACTCGTAATGCCTGCTTCATCATATCTCCCTTATCTGGACGGAACGCCCACGATAATTTAGCAGAATGTTAACAAACTCAAATACACAAAACTACCAGAACTCTGTCTCAACCTTAGACTGTTTCCCCCGATTTCTCAGGGGTTGTTATTACAGTTTAAAGTCCAGTTTGGCATCTTTTACTTTTTCATAAACAGCCTGGCTAGGCGGTTTAGGAATTCTGGCTGTTTTCGCAGCCGTCAACGCGGCCTGGCACAATGCCGGATCGCCGCCCTCTTCGGTCACATCCAGTAACAGACCATCGGGTGCTAACTTAATATGTAGTACGCAAGATTTACCCGCGTACAAATCAGCACCATACAGACGGCTCTGGATCGCATTACGAATTTGAGAGGCGTAAGCACTGATATCAGCGCCAGATGCGCCGCCATTTGCACCACTTGTACCACTATCTTTCGCCGGTTGACCGCTTCCTTTCGCTCCACCACCTGATTTCGGCGCATTCTTACCGGAGCTTAAGTCACCCAACAAGTCGTCAACGCCAGAGGCCGCAGCGGCCTTCTCAGCAGCCGCTTTTTTCGCAGCAGCGGCTTTATCTGCCGCAGCTTTCTTGTCAGCAGCAGCTTTATCAGCGGCAGCTTTCTTGTCTGCAGCGGCTTTTTCCGCAGCGGCTTTCTTTTCAGCCGCCGCTTTTTCAGCGGCAGCAGCTTTTGCGGCAGCGGCTTTTTCTGCTGCAGCTTGCTTAGCAGCTTCAGCCTGGGCTTTCTTCGCGGCGTCTGCGGCAGCCTTAGCGGCTTGTGCTTCGGCAACTTTCTTCGCATCAGCGGCGGCTTTAGCGGCTTCAGCCTCAGCTTTTTTCTGTGCGTCCGCAGCGGCTTTCTTCGCGGCATCTGCCGCTTGTTTCGCCTGTGCATCCGCCTTGGCCTTCGCGTCTGCAGCAGCCTTCGCCGCAGCTTCTTCAGCCTGTTTCTGTTGCTCTTGCGCTTTCGCGGCGGCAGCTTCAGCCTGTTTCTGCTGTTCCGCCTGTTCGCGCACTTTTTCCTGCGCGGCTAAACGTTCTTTTTCCAGCTGCTTCAGTCGCTCTTGCTCAGCCGCCTGCTTCTCGCGAAGTTCCTCAGCTTGCTGCTGCGCCTGTTTTTCACGCTGCTCTTCTGCACGTTTCGCACTTGCCTGCTGTTGCTGCTGCCTGTCGTACTGTTGCACAACGGCACCAGGATCAACCATAACGGCGTCGATGGACGAACCGCCACCGCCGCCGGCTGAAGCATCAATGTGCTCATCGAACGAACTCCAGATCAGCGCTGCAAATAAAATGACATGCAGCACCGCTGAAATAATTATCGCCCTTTTGAGCTTGTCGTTTTGTTCGGTTGCCTTTGACACTCTCGGTTCCCAAAAAACTGTTCGCCTGTTACGCGCTATCTTTCAAGCCAGCAATACGCAGACATCAGATTGGCTGCGTCATCAAGCCAACCGATTTTACGCCTGCACTGTGTAACAAGTTCAGCGCTTTAATTATTTCATCATAAGGCACGTCTTTCGCACCACCGATTAAAAAGACCGTTTTCGGATTGGTCTGCAGGCGGCTTTTCGCTTCCGCGATAACCTGCTCCGGCGGCAGTTGATCCATACGATCTTTTTCAACCACCACGCTGTATTGCCCAATGCCGGAAACTTCAATAATGACCGGAGGTTCGTCGTTACTGCTGACGGCTTGCGATTCGGTCGCATCCGGCAGATCGACTTCCACGCTCTGGGTAATGATCGGCGCGGTTGCCATAAAGATCAGCAGCAGCACCAGCAGTACGTCGAGCAGCGGTACAATATTGATTTCGGACTTAAGTTCGCGACGACCTCGTCCACGCGTTCTGGCCATGGCTTACCCCTTGTTGCTCTCGCTAACGGTAAACGCCTGGCGGTGCAGAATCGCGGTGAACTCTTCCATAAAGTTGTCGTAATTCAGTTCCAGCTTGTTCACGCGCTGATTCAGTCGGTTGTAAGCCATAACCGCAGGGATTGCCGCAAACAGACCGATAGCCGTTGCAATCAGCGCTTCCGCGATACCCGGTGCGACCATTTGCAGCGTTGCCTGTTTTACCGCGCCCAGCGCGATAAACGCGTGCATGATCCCCCAAACGGTTCCGAACAGACCGATATACGGACTGATGGAGCCGACGGTGCCGAGGAATGGAATATGCGTTTCCAGCGTTTCCAGCTCACGGTTCATCGAAATTCGCATCGCACGGGATGCCCCCTCAACGACCGCTTCCGGCGCATGGCTATTTGCCCTGTGCAAACGCGCAAACTCTTTGAATCCGCTATAGAAAATTTGTTCCGACCCTGCCAAATTATCACGACGCCCCTGGCTTTCCTGATACAGGCGTGACAACTCAATACCAGACCAGAACTTGTCTTCAAATGCTTCTGCTTCACGTGAAGCGGCATTCAGAATACGGGTCCGCTGGATAATAATGGCCCAGGATGCGATTGAGAAACCAATCAAAATCAACATGATAAGTTTAACCAGAAGGCTTGCCTTCAGGAACAAATCAAGGATATTCATGTCAGTCACTGCTTAAACTCCGCGACAATAGACTTGGGAAGCGCACGAGGCTTCATTTTGAGTGGATCAACGCAAACAATCAGAACTTCGGCTTCATTCAGCACGGTGTTCTCTGCGTTGACAATGCGTTGCGTGAAAACCAATGAGGTGCCACGCATTGACGTAATTTCGGTTTGGACTTCGAGCATATCGTCGAGCCGCGCAGGCGCAAAATACTCAAGAGTCATCTTGCGTACCACAAAGGCTACGCGTTCTGCCAGCAGCACCTGCTGACTGAAGTGATGATGACGCAGCATCTCTGTGCGTGCCCTTTCATAAAAAGCGACGTAGCTGGCGTGGTAAACCACCCCACCGGCATCGGTGTCTTCATAGTAGACACGAACCGGCCATCGAAACATATACTTATTCATTCTTACTGCCTCTTTGTTGGCTTCGTCCACTCACACCCGTTGCTTACCCTGGTAAGCGCCTGGTGACTCGCGTTTTTGCCGCCGCGATGCATCAAGAATGTCGTTGTATATCGCGCTGTCTTCACTGTACATCCCGGTAATGCAACAAAAGGTTAGTGCTTTCAAACTTCGCTACTATACGCGCGGGAATGGTGCTTTGGAATGGGGGAAAGTAAACGGAGAGTAAAAAATTATGGGCTTATGCAAGCCCATAAATATTTAAGGATGTTTCTTATTCAAAAGAAGAAGAAAATCAGACCAACAATGAGGACGATATCAGCGATCAGCGGGCAGAAGATGCCCTGCCAGTGCACCGCGCGAGGACGAAAGCCAACGCCGTGAATGATACCAGCGCAGACAGCCCACATCAGCAGAAAACCATGCCAGATTTCAAGCTCACTGGTTTTGGCCGCGAAACGTGACGGGTCCCAGAATATGCAGCCAGCCAACACGATTGCCAGCACAAAGGAAAGCGCCCGCAAGGGGCGCTTGTCCATTACCGCATAAACCATCGCGATAAGGTTGATCATCAGCTTTCTTCTTGTCCGGCTTTGCCTGATTCAACGTGCTCAAGCGCCAGGGCTGTGATTATCCCAAATGCACAGGCAAGAAGCGTTCCCAGAATCCATGCGAAATACCACATATTTAGCTCCTTACTTAGTACAGAGAATGGGTGTTACGTTCAATATCTTCTTTGGTGATGCGACCAAACATTTTCCAGTAACACCAGGTGGTGTAGATGAGAATGATCGGTACAAACACCAGTGCCACATAGGTCATCACGTTCAGCGTCAGCTGACTGGAAGTCGCATCCCACATGGTCAGACTCGCGTTCATCATGGTGCTGGATGGCATCACAAACGGGAACATTGCGATACCGGCAGTCAGGATGATGCAGGCTAACGTCAGTGAGGAGAAGACGAACGCCCATGCCCCTTTCTCCATACGAGAAGTCAGGATGGTCAACAGCGGCAGAACCACGCCCAGTGCAGGAACCAGCCACAGGATAGGTGCATTATTAAAGTTCACCATCCATGCGCCAGCAACGCGCGCCACTTCTTTGGTCAGCGGGTTAGAGGCGGCATGATGATCCACTGCAGAGGTCACAACATAACCGTCAATACCGTAAATCACCCACACGCCGGCCAGCGCGAAGCAGACCAGAGTCACCAGCGCCGCTACCTGCGCGGTGGTACGCGTACGCAGGTGCAGTTCACCAACCGTACGCATCTGCAGGTAGGTTGCGCCCTGGGTGATGATCATCCCAACGCTCACGATACCTGCCAGCAGACCAAACGGATTCAGCAACTGGAAGAAGTTACCGGTGTAGTACAGACGCAGGTACTCATCGATATGGAACGGTACGCCCTGCAACAAGTTACCGAACGCCACGCCAATTACCAGCGGCGGAACAAAGCTACCAATGAAAATGCCCCAGTCCCACATGTTACGCCAACGAGTGTCTTCAATCTTGGAACGGTAATCAAAACCGACCGGACGGAAGAATAATGACGCCAGTACCAGAACCATCGCCACATAGAAACCAGAGAACGCAGCGGCATACACCATCGGCCAGGCAGCGAACAGAGCGCCACCCGCGGTGATGAGCCAAACCTGGTTACCGTCCCAGTGCGGAGCGATGGAGTTAATCATAATTCGACGCTCGGTATCATTACGACCGAGGAAACGGGTGAGCATGCCCACCCCCATGTCGAAGCCATCAGTGACCGCAAAACCAATCAGCAGAATGCCGACCAACAGCCACCAGACAAAACGCAATACTTCATAATCGATCATTTGACGACTCCTGTCTTAGCGTGCCGGCTGAGAAGTCACATTGGACTGCTCAAAGTGATAGCGACCGGTTTTCAGGCTGCTCGGGCCGAGGCGCGCAAACTTGAACATTAAGAACAATTCTGCCACCAGGAACAGGGTATACAGGCCACAAATCAGGATCATGGAGAACAGCAGATCGCCTACTGTCAACGATGAGTTTGCCACCGCCGTTGGTAATACTTCGCCGATTGCCCATGGTTGTCGGCCATATTCGGCGACAAACCAACCTGCTTCTACAGCAATCCACGGCAGTGGAATACCGTACAGCGCGGCACGCAGCAGCCATTTTTTCTCACCGATGCGGTTACGAATGACGCTCCAGAAGGAAAGCGCAATAATGGCCAGCAGCAAGAAGCCACACGCCACCATGATACGGAAAGCGAAATACAGCGGCGCAACGCGAGGAATAGAATCTTTCGTTGCCTGTTGAATTTGCGCTTCGGTTGCGTCGGTGACGTTGTCCGTATAGCGTTTCAGCAGCAGACCATAACCCAGATCTTTCTTCATGCTGTTGAACTGGTCACGAACAGCCTGATCGGTTGACCCCGCACGCAATTCTTCCAGCAGCTGATACGCCTTCATCCCGTTACGGATACGCTCTTCATGCTGCGCCATCAGGTCTTTCAGACCAATGACCGGTGTATCAACAGAGCGGGTGGCAATGATGCCCAGCGCATAAGGAATTTGAATCGCAAATTTGTTTTCTTGTTTATCCTGGTCGGGAATACCGAACAAGGTAAACGCAGCAGGAGCAGGTTGAGTTTCCCACTCAGCTTCAATAGCGGCGAGTTTAGTTTTCTGTACGTCGCCCATTTCGTAACCGGATTCATCACCCAGCACGATAACAGACAGCACAGCCGCCATACCAAAGCTGGCAGCAATCGCGAAGGAGCGTTTTGCGAATGCAAAGTCACGGCCTTTCAGCATGTAATAAGCACTGATGCCAAGAATGAACATCGCGCCAGTGACATACCCCGATGCCACCGTGTGAACAAATTTCACCTGGGCAACCGGGTTGAGCACCAGTTCGGAGAAGCTCAGCATCTCCATACGCATGGTTTCGAAGTTGAAATCCGCGGCGATTGGGTTTTGCATCCAGCCGTTCGCAACCAGAATCCACAGTGCGGACAGGTTAGAACCCAGTGCCACCAGCCAGGTGACGCACATATGCTGGACTTTACCCAAACGATCCCAACCGAAGAAGAACAGACCTACAAAGGTGGATTCGAGGAAGAAGGCCATCAAACCTTCGATAGCCAGCGGCGCACCGAAAATATCCCCTACATAATGGGAATAGTAAGACCAGTTAGTCCCGAACTGGAACTCCATGGTCAGACCGGTAGCCACACCCAGAGCGAAGTTGATACCAAACAACTTGCCCCAGAACTTGGTCATATCTTTATAAATCTGTTTGCCGGAAAGGACGTAGACCGTTTCCATAATGGCCAGCAAGAACGCCATACCGAGCGTCAGTGGCACAAACAGGAAGTGGTACATCGCGGTCAAGGCAAACTGTAAGCGCGACAGTTCGACTATATCTAACATCATGACTCCTTGCTCATCGCATGAAGACTCCGAGAGTGAACCCCGTTAGAAAGGGTCACACGCATGCCCCAATACAAATTTATCTGCTTCCTTCCGCCGCTGTTCATTCTTCTCATTTGAAGAAACGACAATGACGAAAGGTTACAAACATGTTAATAAAACACTCAAATTGATCCCGCAATTATATTACGCCGTAAAATCCTTACAATAAACAGGTTTTTATCGAGGCAAATTTGCATTTTTCGATAGTGATCAATTTATAGCTAATTTATCACTCTCAGACCAATTTGATCTGCGGCAATTTAACCTCTTTTTGTGTTGTTTTCCAAGTTTTAAACTTTGATTTAAATCAATTTTCAAATTTATTGTTAATGGTGTTTAACACTACAGTGACTAGTGAACGCCATGTTAACGACATGTTTTTCAATGAGTATTTGTCGTTACTACAAATGATAGAATATTTATTTAAATCTACACGGTCTTTTAACCGCTCAGGCAGACAAAATTGATAGCAGATAAAGAGTCACTATTGCTGGGTAGCTCACAGTTTTTTGTTTGGCAAGGTGTGGAATAGTTATTTCATACAATTTATTCATTTTATTTTTACTTATAATTAACACCAAGATGTAACTATCTCAACTGGAAGCGAAAACGCGCCCCATTGACCAACACATTGCATTAAACGCTCTGGCGCAGAAAGTCCGCCTGTCACTTTTATCATCACCGTAAGTTATCGTTCACGCTACTTCTTCGTTTCTGTGGCAAAGATTAAATATGACAAAAACAATTCATTATCATTTTTATCCTAAATTTAACAAAGAAATAATTGTGACATATAAGATTAATAAATAAAAAACCGTTAGATGGTTCACAAGTTATTTAGTGAAGAGATTTTTTGAAATTATTAAAAGCGCGACCTGAATGGCGTGCACAACAAAATAAGATTTTGATCACAAACATGGCAAGTCATTTATTACTCGATTTTCTAAAAAATTAAAATCAACACAGAAAACACAACATAAGCACATGATTAAAAACACATTTTTCCAATAAAAAATATAACAATCATTTTTATCAGGATATTTTGAAAATAGATCAATTGCTTCCTTTTTCGCTTCCACAGAAACTCCAACCCTATTAAAAGGTTGTCACAATACAAGCTCTGAATATTAGAAAAGTATTTTCACTTATTGACCATCAGCCCTACAGAGGATTACCCATGAAAAAATCTACACTTGTTATTGGCGTCATCGGTGCTGACTGCCATGCAGTAGGCAATAAAGTTCTGGATCGCGTTTTTACTGCGCATGATTTTCACGTAATCAACCTCGGGGTGATGGTGAGCCAGGATGAATATATTGATGCCGCGATTGAAACAGGCGCCGATGCCATCGTGGTGTCCTCCATCTACGGTCATGGTGACATTGACTGCCTTGGGTTACGTGAACGCTGCATCGAACGCGGACTCGGTGACATTCTGCTGTACGTCGGCGGCAACCTGGTTGTAGGCAAACATGACTTCGCCGATGTGGAAGTGAAGTTTAAAGAGATGGGATTTAACCGCGTCTTCGCCCCCAGCCACGATCTGGAGGATGTCTGCGCGCTTATCGCCAATGATATTCACCAACACAATGGCCTCGAACAGCGCTGCCTGGAAGAGGCTATCTGATGCAAACAGTTTCTGTCGATATCGGCTCGACCTGGACCAAGGCAGCCCTCTTCGCCCATGAAGGCGAGGAGTTAACCCTGGTAAACCATGTCCTGACCCCAACCACCACACATCATCTGGCAGACGGTTTTTTTGCCAGCCTGAATCAGGTGCTGAATGTTGCCGATGCTCGCCCGTTACTGAAAAGTGGTGAAGTGCAGTTGAAATACTCCTCCTCGGCCAAGGGTGGACTCGCCGTTGCAGCGATGGGGCTGGTGCCTTCCATTACGCTGGAATCAGCAAAAGTTACCGCCCATTCGGCAGGAGCGAAAATCGCGCAATATTATTCGTACAAGCTGAACCGTCATGACATACAGGAGCTGGAATCATCACCACCGGACATCCTGTTATTTACCGGCGGTACAGACGGTGGAGAAGAAAGCTATGGTCTGGCGAATGCGCGTGCATTGGCAGACTCGAAGCTGGATTGCGCCATTATCTACGCAGGAAACCGGGACATTCAGGACGAAATACAAACGATTCTCGGGCACAAGGATCTGACCACGGTAGACAACATTCTGCCTGACCTCGATCACCCGAATCCGTTTGCCGCGCGCCAGGCGATTTGCGATGTGTTTTTGTCGCGCATTGTGAAAGGCAAAGGTCTGGATGTCATTGTCGGTGAAACAGGCGAAGAGCCAATGCCGACGCCATGGACGGTATATGAGTTAGTCAAAGCCATTAGCGATTACGACAGCGCATGGAAGGAATTCATGCTGATTGATATGGGCGGAGCCACCACGGATGTCTATTCGGCCAGCGCGAATACCCTCTCCCCCGATACCGTCCTGCATGGTGTTCCAGAGCCTTTCGTCAAACGTACCGTTGAAGGCGACCTGGGGATGCGCGTTTCCGCCGTCGTGGTGGGAGAAAGCACGCAGGATATGGTGAAAGTCATCTTCGCCCAACAGCCGCAGCGCGAGGAAGCATTTTACCGCTACCTGCGTCATTTGGTTGGGCAGCCGGATTACCTGCCACTCAGCGAGGAGGAGAAATATTTCGACACTCTGCTGGCAGGTTTATGCGTGGGCTATGCCGCTGAGCGCCACGCGGGCACTAAAAAGCAGGTTTGCACCTGCGTGGGTAACGTGGATTTACAGATGGGTCGCGATCTCACCACCGTACGCAAAGTCGTCGGTTCAGGTGGATGGCTCTCTCGCGCCAGCCAGTTCGATATCCATAACTGGCTCAAATACCGAGAGCTGGACGACCAGGGTAAAAGAATTCTGTTACCGAATCAGTTTGAGTATTACCGCGATTCAAATGGCCTGCTCCCTCTACTGGCAAACGTCGCCAGGCTGTACCCGCAAGCCGCTGCTCGCACCAGCATTCAGTGTTTAACCCTACAAAACTAAAGGCAGCTACGAATGGAACTTCGAAATAAAAAATTGACCCATGACGAATTC
The DNA here is from genome assembly GCF_005281025.1 of Citrobacter sp. wls714. Taxonomy (NCBI): domain Bacteria; kingdom Pseudomonadati; phylum Pseudomonadota; class Gammaproteobacteria; order Enterobacterales; family Enterobacteriaceae; genus Citrobacter; species Citrobacter sp. wls714. Next base: position 12,324 of record NZ_SZWZ01000083.1, read on the forward strand.
ATGACCGAAAGGCATCAGGTGTTGCAAACCTGGGAAACCGGAAAAGACGTTGAGAACTTCGAAGATGGCGTGAAATACCAGCAATCAATTCCAGACAAGAAGCGCTTTTCCCTCGCTCTGCTGAAGGCCGATCAGGAAGGTAAAACCCTGAGTCAGCCGCGCGCAGGCGTGGCATTAATGGACGAGCATATTGCACTGCTCAAAACGTTGCAGGAAGAGTGCGATCTTCTGCCAAGTACTATTGATGCCTATACCCGTCTGAACCGCTATGAAGAAGCCGCTGTCGGGATCCAGAAATCCATCGAAGCGGGGACTTCCAAGCTGAATGGTTTACCGGTCGTCAATCACGGGGTTGCTGCCTGCCGCCGTATGACTGAGTCGCTGGAAAAACCGATCCAGGTTCGCCACGGGACGCCGGATGCGCGTCTGCTGGCAGAAATCGCCATGGCCAGTGGCTTTACCAGCTACGAAGGCGGCGGTATCTCTTACAACATCCCTTACGCCAAACGCGTCACCCTGGAAAAATCCATCCGCGACTGGCAGTACTGCGATCGCCTGATGGGTCTGTACGAAGAGAACGGCATTCGCATCAACCGTGAACCGTTTGGTCCGCTGACCGGCACCCTGATCCCGCCGTTTATGTCCCACTCGGTGGCGATTATTGAAGGTCTGCTGGCGCTGGAACAGGGCGTGAAGTCAATCACCGTCGGCTACGGTCAGGTCGGTAGCCTGACGCAGGATATTGCCGCTATTCAGGCGCTGCGTGAGCTGTCCCACGAATATTTCCATAACCACGGCTTCGACGATTATGAACTGAGCACCGTTTTCCACCAGTGGATGGGCGGATTCCCGGAAGATGAAGCGAAAGCCTTCTCCGTTATCGCCTGGGGCGCAGCGGTTGCCGGTATGTCGGGCGCAACGAAAGTGATCACCAAAAGCCCGCACGAAGCGTTCGGTATCCCAACTGCGGCAGCGAACGCCCAGGGACTTAAAGCCTCACGCCAGATGCTCAACATGGTCAGTGACCAGAAATTCCCGCAGTGCGCAGCCGTGGAACAGGAAGTCGAGCTGATCAAGAGCGAAGTCCGCGCGGTGCTGAAAAAAGTCTTTGAACTCGGCAATGGCGACATTGCGCGCGGTACGGTGCTGGCCTTTGAAGCTGGCGTGCTGGATGTGCCTTTCGCTCCTGCCGCCTGTAACGCCGGGAAGATCCTGCCTGTTCGCGATAACACAGGCGCAATCCGTATTCTTGAAGCCGGTGCCGTGCCGCTGCCGAAAGACGTTCTCGCCCTGCACCACGACTACGTCGCAGAGCGCGCGCATTTCGAAGGCCGTAAACCTTCTTTCCAGATGGTCATTGATGACATCAACGCCGTATCCCACAGTAAATTAATAGGAAGACCATAATGAAAATTAAACAGGCCCTTTTCACCGCTGGCTACTCCTCATTTTATTTTGACGATCAGCAGGCCATCAAAAACGGCGCCGGTCATGACGGGTTTATCTATACCGGCTCCCCGGTAACACCTGGCTTTACCTCTGTTCGCCAGGCGGGTGAATGCGTTTCTGTGCAGTTGGTTCTGGAAAACGGCGCAGTGGCGGTAGGTGATTGTGCTGCGGTGCAATATTCAGGCGCAGGCGGTCGCGACCCGCTGTTCCTGGCTGAAAACTTTATCCCTTTCCTCAACGATCACATCAAGCCGTTGCTGGAAGGCCGTGACGTGGATGCTTTCCTGCCAAACGCCCGCTTCTTTGATCAGTTGCGTATCGATGGTCATCTGCTGCATACCGCGGTCCGTTATGGTCTGTCTCAAGCACTGCTCGACGCGGCCGCACTGGCGACCGGCCGCCTGAAAACTGAAGTGGTGTGCGACGAGTGGCAACTGCCATGCGTCCCGGAAGCCATTCCGTTATTTGGTCAGAGCGGTGATGACCGTTATATCGCCGTCGACAAGATGATCCTCAAAGGCGTGGACGTTCTGCCGCACGCGCTGATCAACAACGTGGAAGAGAAGCTGGGCTTTAAAGGTGAAAAACTGCGTGAGTATGTGCGCTGGTTGTCTAATCGCATCTTAAGCCTGCGCACCAGCGAGCGTTATCACCCGACGCTGCACATTGATGTCTATGGCACTATCGGTCTGATCTTCGATATGGATCCGGTGCGCTGCGCTGAATATATCGCCAGCCTGGAAGCGGAAGCCCAGGGCCTGCCGCTGTACATTGAAGGTCCGGTGGATGCCGGTAACAAACCGGATCAGATCCGCATGTTAACCGCTATTACCAAAGAGCTGACCCGTCTGGGTTCCGGCGTGAAAATCGTTGCGGATGAGTGGTGTAACACCTATCAGGACATCGTGGACTTCACCGATGCGGGCAGTTGCCACATGGTGCAGATCAAAACCCCGGATCTGGGCGGTATTCATAACATCGTTGATGCGGTGCTGTATTGCAACAAACACGCAATGGAAGCCTATCAGGGCGGTACCTGTAACGAAACGGAAATCAGTGCTCGCACCTGCGTACACGTCGCGCTGGCCGCGCGTCCTATGCGCATGCTGGTCAAACCAGGTATGGGTTTCGATGAAGGTCTCAACATCGTGTTTAACGAAATGAACCGCACCATCGCGTTGTTGCAAACTAAGGATTAAGAGATGGCACGCACATTTAAGATCTTATCGCCTACGGCTATCCTGGGTTATGGCTTCCCGGAAGAAAGTTTTCGTAAAGCCATGGAAGAGTCACCGGATCTTATTGCTGTTGACGCAGGTTCCTCCGATCCAGGCCCCCACTATCTGGGGGCAGGTAAACCGTTTACCGACAGGGCCGGTGTGAAACGCGATCTGCGCTATATGATCGTGGCAGGCGTTAAGAACAACATCCCGGTAGTGATTGGCACGGCCGGTGGTTCAGGCGCCGCTCCGCATCTGGAGTGGTGTCGCCAGATAATCCATGAGATTGCTCAGGAAGAAAACCTGTCCTTCTCCATGGCGCTGATCCCGTCTGATGTCGACAAAGAGATCGTTCATCAGGCGCTGGATAACGGCAAAATCACCGCGCTCGATTTTGTGCCTGAACTGACTCACGAGGCAATTGAAGACAGCACCTACATTGTCGCGCAGATGGGCGTCGAGCCTTTCCAGCGTGCGCTGAAAGCCGGTGCGCAGGTGGTACTGGGCGGACGTGCTTACGATCCGGCCTGCTTCGCCGCGCTGCCGATTATGCAGGGCTTTGATGAAGGTCTAGCGCTTCATTGCGGTAAGATCCTTGAGTGTGCCGCCATTGCCGCCACCCCTGGCTCTGGCTCAGATTGTGCGATGGGGATCATTGACGACAACGGCTTTACGCTGAAAGCGTTCAATCCCAAGCGTAAGTTCACTGAAACTTCCGCGGCGGCGCACACCCTGTATGAGAAGTCCGATCCGTACTTCCTGCCGGGGCCAGGCGGCGTACTGAACCTGAAAGCGTGCACCTTCACTCAGGTTAACGAGGGCGAAGTGTATGTCAGCGGTTCACGTCATGAAGAAACGCCGTATGCGTTGAAACTGGAAGGCGCACGTCAGGTTGGCTTCCGCTGCCTGACTATCGCCGGAACGCGTGACCCGATCATGATTGCCGGAATTGACACCATTCTCGAAGAGGTACAGGCCAGCGTTAAGCGTAACCTCTCGCTGACTGACGACAGTATCCGTATGACCTTCCACCTGTACGGTAAGAACGGTGTGATGGGCAACCATGAACCGATGAAAACCGCCGGTCATGAGCTAGGGATTTTACTGGACGTCGTCGCACCGACGCAGGATATCGCCAACAGCGTTTGCTCGCTGGTGCGCTCTACCCTGCTGCACTACGGCTATGAAAATCGCATTGCGACCGCAGGCAACCTCGCCTTCCCGTTCTCGCCATCCGATATTCAGAGTGGTCCAGTGTATGAGTTCTCGATCTATCACCTGATTGAAGCGAGCGATGCGCTGCGTTTTGATTTCCACATTGAACAGGTGACGCCAGAAGGAGTTCAGGCATGAAACACTCAATTTGTTCACTGGCGCAGGTCATTCGTTCCAAAAACGCCGGGCCGTACGAACTGGTTTTAGATATTTTATTTAAAACCCGTGAAGATTATCAGCGAGTGAAGCGTTCAGAACAATTAACGCCACAGCTTATTGCTGGTTTATATAATGTCAAACCTGATTTTATTCATAATATTGTCTGGTTTGACCCGGCGAATGCCGTAAAAATTGTCATGCCGCGCGATATTATCTCCGGCAATGTTGGTGACAATGATGTTTATGGTGCGCAGCAACACGCGCCATTATTAAGTATTGAGTTCGACCTGTAGTAAAAAAACACAATAACAACCATTGGAGCACAGAATTCAGCTGTATCACAGTGCTTCGAATTATTCATGCGGTTGGTCACAACAGGCGTGCGTCTGAACTGCTGTCCGGGTTCAGGCGCGCGCCGCCCTACACAATTCCAATTACCAACCTTTATCCGATGGAGTACACATGAAGAAAATAAGTTTAACGAAGATGATCATATTAGGCCTGATACTCGGCATGATTGCCGGGGTGGCCATAAATAATATGGTCGCGGCTGAAACGGCAAAATCTTATGCAGCAGATATTTCCATTTTCACCACCATATTCTTACGCATGGTGAAAATGATTATCGCCCCATTAGTTATTTCAACTTTGGTTGTGGGCATTGCCAAAATGGGCGATGCCAAAACGCTGGGACGTATATTTTCGAAAACCTTCTTCCTGTTTATTTGCGCCTCACTGCTGTCAATCGCGCTGGGCCTGGTTATCGTTAATATTTTCCAGCCAGGCGCTGGCATCAACTTTGTTCCACATGACGCCGGAGCCGTTGCCGCCGTTAAGTCTGAGCCATTCACGCTGAAAGTATTCATCTCGCACGCAGTACCGACCAGTATTGTTGATGCGATGGCACGTAACGAAATTCTGCAGATCGTCGTCTTCTCAATTTTCCTCGGTTGCAGCCTTGCCGCAATTGGTGAGAAAGCCGAGCCTATCGTGAAGGTTCTGGATTCACTGGTACACGTGATGCTGAAGCTGACGGGTTACGTCATGCTGTTTGCGCCACTGACCGTTTTTGCCGCTATTTCGGGTCTGATTGCCGAACGTGGTCTGGGTGTGATGGTCAGCGCCGGGATCTTTATGGGTGAATTCTACCTGACGCTGGGTATGCTGTGGGCGATCCTCATTGGCCTGTCCACCATGATCGTAGGGCCTTGCATCGCGCGTTTAACGAAATCAATCCTCGAACCTGCACTGTTGGCCTTCACCACCTCCAGCTCTGAAGCCGCTTTCCCGGGCACGCTGGACAAGCTGGAAAAATTCGGTGTTTCCTCAAAAATCGCCAGCTTCGTTCTGCCTATCGGTTACTCCTTTAACCTGGTCGGCTCGATGGCGTACTGCTCCTTTGCCACCGTATTTATTGCCCAGGCGTGCAACATCGAATTGAGCATGGGTGAGCAAATCACCATGCTGTTGATTCTGATGCTGACCTCAAAAGGGATGGCGGGCGTACCGCGTGCATCAATGGTGGTAATTGCCGCCACCCTGAACCAGTTCAACATTCCGGAAGCCGGTCTGATCCTACTGATGGGTGTGGATCCATTCCTCGATATGGGTCGTTCTGCTACCAACGTCATGAGTAACGCCATGGGCGCTGCCATTGTGGGTCGTTGGGAAGGCGAACACTTCGGCCAGGGTTGTCGCGGAACTGCGCCAGTGAAGACACCGGAACAAGAACGTCCGGTGACCGAACAGTCAGAAGTTGCGATGTCCTGATAGCGCGCTTATCCGGCCTACAAAACGGTCAATTATCCGTAGGCCGGATAAGGTGGAACACCGCCATCCAGCACGATGATGAACACACCAACAGGATTACACCATGAATAAAACTCTTCTCGGCGTGAGTATTTTTTCCTTCAGCGTTTTGTTTAGCGCAACGACTCTCGCGCAAACCACGCCGGATTACGCAAAGATTATCGACCAGGCACATCAGAAATATAAAAGTAACAACGATGGCAAAGTCGCCGACTACATCCCTGCCCTGGCGACCTACAGCCCGAAAAATTTTGCCATCACCATTGCCACGGTGGACGGCAAGATCTATCAGGTGGGCGATGTTAACAAGCCCTTCCCAATGGAATCCCTGAGTAAAGTCTTCACCCTGGCACTCGCCATGGAACAGCATGGCCCACAGGTAGTCCTGGAGAAACTTGGGGCCAATGCCACCGGCATGCCGTTCAATTCAGGTTTAGCGGTAGAACTGACTAAAGGCGCGCCGGAAAACCCGCTGGTAAACGCCGGGGCGATGAGCACCGTTAGCCTGATCGAAGCCAAAGATAAAACCGATCGCTGGAACAAAATCCTCGACAACCTGAACGTCTGGGCTGATGCCACACTCACCGTGAACGAGCCGGTTTTCAAATCCGAGATGGAAACCAACCAGCACAACCAGGCGCTGGCGAAGCTGATGGAATCCTATAACAGCTTCTATGGCAACACAGACGACGCTGTCGAAATTTATACCCGTCAGTGCTCAGTCGATATCACCGTTGAGCAACTGGCCAAAATGGGCGCGGTACTCGCCAACAAAGGCAAATCACCGTTCAACGGTAAGCAATTGCTGAATGAAAAATATGTCCCGCAGGTACTGGCTGAAATGGCCATTGCCGGATTGTACGACGGTAGTGGTAAGTGGCTGTACACCGTAGGCATCCCGGCGAAAAGCGGCGTCGGCGGTGGGATGGTTGCCGTTGTGCCAGGCGAATATGCGATAGCCGTCTATTCCCCGCCGCTGGATGAAGCCGGTAACAGCGTTCGTGCACAGAAAACGATCGAATATGTCGCCGAAGCGACCGAAGCGAATGTCTTTTTAGCAAAATAACTCTATGCCGGATGGCGCTTCGCTTATCCGGCAAACAACACGAAGAGGTGAGAAGTAAACATGTCTAAACCATTTGTCTGGCAGGAACTCTTTGTTCAGGGTAAAGATAGTACCGAATATGAATTACTGAGTAATCAGCACATTACAGTTTCTGAGTTAGACGGAGAGGAAGTGATTAAGGTTGCGCCAGAAGCGTTAACCTTATTAGCACAGCAGGCATTTTATGAGGCTTCATTCTTCCTGCGCACCGGACATTTGAAACAGATCGCCAGCATTCTGCACGATCCACAGGCCAGCGGTAACGATAAGTATGTTGCATTGCAGCTACTGCGCAACGCTGAAGTTTCGGCCAAAGGCGTGCTGCCTAACTGTCAGGATACCGGAACGGCAACGATTGTGGCCTGCAAAGGTCAGCATGTCTGGACCGGCGGCGATGACGCAGAAGCGTTAAGCAAAGGCGTGTATACCACTTTCACCGAAAACAACCTGCGTTATTCGCAAAATGCCCCGCTGGATATGTACACCGAGGTCAATACTCAGACTAACCTGCCGGCACAAATCGATATCAGCGCCACGCCGGGTAATGAATACCGCTTCCTGTTCGTCAACAAAGGCGGCGGCTCGGCCAACAAAGCGGCGCTGTTCCAGGAAACAAAATCCATTCTGCAGCCGGAAAAGCTCACCGCCTTTCTGATCGAAAAAATGAAATCACTGGGCACAGCCGCCTGCCCGCCTTATCACATCGCTTTCGTCGTTGGAGGCTTGTCTGCCGACCAGGCGCTGAAAGTCGCCAAGCTGGCTTCAACCAAGTATTACGATAACCTGCCCACCAGCGGGAACGAACTGGGTCAGGCGTTCCGCGATACGGCCCTGGAAGCCGAGTTACTCAATGCCAGCCGCGAGTTTGGTATCGGCGCGCAGTTTGGCGGCAAGTACTTTGCCCACGATATCCGCGTGATTCGCCTGCCGCGTCACGGGGGGTCTTGTCCTATCGCCATGGCCCTCTCCTGCTCAGCCGACCGCAACATTAAGGCTAAAATTAACAAACACGGTATCTGGCTGGAGAAGCTGGAGCATAACCCGGGCAAATTCATACCTGATTCCCAACGGGTAGAAAATGGCGCCCAAACCGTACAGTTGGATCTCAACCGCCCGCTACGCGAGATTCTGCACGACCTGTCCGCTCTGCCTATCGGTACTCGTTTGTCGTTAAGTGGCCCAATTGTTGTCGCCCGTGATATTGCCCACGCTAACATCAAAGCGCGCCTGGATAACGGCGAACCGATGCCGGAATACATGAAAAAGCATATCGTTTATTACGCTGGTCCCGCCAAAACGCCGGAGAATCAGGCCTGTGGTTCAATGGGTCCCACCACCGGCGGGCGCATGGATGGGTATGTCGATGCTTTCCAGGCACAAGGCGGCAGTCTCATTATGCTCACCAAGGGTAACCGCAGCCAACAGGTCACTGATGCCTGCCATAAACACGGTGGGTTTAGCCTCGGCAGCATCGGCGGCGCCGCGGCCCTGCTTGCACAACAGTACGTGAAAAGCCTGCACTGCCTGGAATATCCCGAACTGGGAATGGAAGCGGTCTGGATGATGGAAGTTAAAAATATGCCGGCCTTCGTGTTAGTCGACGACAAAGGTAATAACTTCTTTAGTCAGTTTGAGCAGCAGCATCGCTGCGCAACCTGTCCGGCAGGACATTAAGGAGCCTCAATGGAAGCGCGAGCCAATAATGACAGACACCGCCAGCGTCAGCAGAAACTGAAAGAACAGGTTGATACCCGCGTGGCGGCGGCAACGGAGAAGAAAGGGATCCTGATTGTCTTCACCGGCAACGGTAAAGGGAAATCCACCGCAGCCTTTGGCACGGCAACGCGCGCGGTTGGTCACGGAAAAACCGTTGGCATCGCGCAGTTTATCAAAGGTCAGTGGGAGAATGGCGAGTACAACACCCTGCAACCGCTCGGCGTTGAATTCCATATTATGGGCACCGGGTTTACCTGGGAAACCCAAAACCGGCAAGCGGATATCGAGGCGGCAACGGTAGTCTGGCAAGAAAGTAAGCGCATGCTGGCTGATGCGCATTACGATCTGGTGGTATTGGATGAACTGACTTACATGCTGGCTTACCACTATCTGGATACCCAGGAGGTTCTCAGCGCCATCGAAAATCGCCCTGTCGGACAAAGTGTTATCGTCACCGGACGCGGATGCCACGCACTGTTGCTGGAACTGGCCGATACGGTCAGCGAAATTCGCCCGGTCAAGCACGCGTTTGACAGCGGTATTCAGGCGCAGGTGGGAATCGACTGGTAACTATTCTTTTGCCGGATAACGACGCGCTGGCGTCTTATCCGGCCTACCGTTCTTTGCAGGCCTGACAAGGCACACGGTACTATCAGGCAGGCGATACCACAGATTTATTCAACAGCCAGTCCCGGAAGATCTGTAAATGCACAGATTCCGCTTTCTCTTCACGCCACGTCATGATGAAACGGTTCCCGGTGCGCATCGGGACATCGCAAGGAATGACCATATCACCGCTGTCCAGATCGTGCTGAATGGCAAAACGAGGAAGCAACGCCACGCCAAGATTAGAGCGAACCGCCGCAATCAGCATCGACAACAGATCAAACCTTGGACCTTTATTGACCAGTGGACTGCTGATATCGGACAGCGCAAACCATTCCTGCCAACCCTTGATACGCGTGCTTTGGTGCAAAAGCGGGAATTCGTTCAGCAACTCCTCGACTGCCAGTTTCCGATCCGGTTCGGCCAGCAAGCAGCGGCTACATACCGGCAGGATTTCCTCTTCAAACAGGTACTCAACGCCCGACCATGGCGAGTAGAAATCTTCACGCATGATTGCCGCGTCATACTCCCGATTGAGAAAATCACCAATATTCGCCAGCGAATGGATATTGACGATAATATCAGGATTGAGTTTGTTGAACTCGCGCAGGTTCGGAATCAGCCAATGCGTGCTGAAGGTCGGATTCACTGCCAGCTCAATAACCTGCACCGTCGGCTGCCAGGTCATTATCGTCGTCGTATCTCGCTCAAGTTTATTTAACGTTTCTTTAACGATACTTAAATAATGTTTGCCCGCCGCATTTAAAAAAATGCGTTTCTTGGCATGATTAAATAGCGAGGTATTCAGAAAATCCTCCAGTGCATTCACCTGGCGGAAAACAGCACTTTGTGTTAAAGCCAGCTCTTCAGCAGCCCGGGTATAACTTTCGTGACGCGCAACAACTTCAAAAGTTACCAGCAACTCCGTCTTCGGTATTTTTCCTCTCATAACCTCTTCCATATGCAGCGTACAAAAATAGTTTAATTTATAAAAAATAATTCAAGACACCCAGATAAGCATCGAGAGTTATATTTTATTTCATCCATTGATGTCATTGATCCAATCCATGATTTACTCATACTGATGGCGGATAAATATTAACCAATAATACTCAAGCACAACAATAAACACAATTTAAATAAGGTTAAACCTATGCAAATAGTGCCAATAAGTTCTTAATAATTTTTCAAGTTAACTTGTTTATTGCAGAAAAAACTTTGCGAGATTAATCAATATTATCCATGCAATAATTTTAGATAATTTCACGTTATAACTTACGGGCAAACGACTGCTTTTAATCATTCCTTGATGTAGTTTCTGCCTTTTTTTGTTAGACGTGATAAAGGACACAATGTGAAAACTTTCGGAAAGGTCTGGCTCGTTGGAGCAGGTCCCGGTGATATTTCATTGCTCACCCTCAAAGCGATGATGTGCATTAAACAGGCTGATGTCATTATTTACGATCGGCTGGTCAATCCTAAAATTTTGGAATGGGCATTACCTGATTGCCTGCTTATCAATGTCGGCAAAAATCCAGGCTATCATTGTGTTCCTCAGGATGAAATTAACGCATTACTGGTCCAGTATGCCCAAACACATAGCAACATCGTACGCCTGAAAGGGGGCGATCCTTATGTGTTTGGTCGTGGGGCCGAAGAAGTTGAGGATCTTGTTGAAACGGGTATCCCATTTGAAGTTGTGCCGGGTATCAGTTCTACCATCGGCGGCCTGACCTATGCCGGAATTCCGGTGACGCATCGCGATTTCGCCTCCGGTTTTCACGTGGTGACAGGCCATACGCGGGAAGGCAACCAGCAGCAGGACTGGCGTCAACTGGCAAAGCTAAATGGCACGCTGGTTATCGTCATGGGGATCGCCAATCTGGCGTTTATTTGCGAAGAGCTGTTGATGGGCGGTAAATCAGCAGATACACCCGCTGCGCTAATTATGTCCGCCACCCGGGAGAATCAACGCCGACTAACCTGTACGCTCGGTTCATTACTGAGCAAAGCGCAGGAGGCTAACATTGCTCCACCTGCACTGATTGTTATTGGTGAGGTGGTGACCCTGAGCGATCGGCTCTCTTTTATACCCGACGCCATCACCTTGCCAGAAGATCTTTACTGCGAAAGCCTGGCATGACGAAAAGACTGGGGCGACGTTTGATGCGCCGCCCTGAAAACGCGGCAAAAGTAGCTGGTTTGCGCATATTGAAGTTTCCTGGCAATACTGTCTATTGAATGCTCAGGGTCGTGCAACAACTCCCCCGCTTTCTGCATTTTTTTCTGACTCACCCAGGTTTTAAAATTAACGCCCAGCCGTTTCTTAAAAAATCGGCTGAAATAGTTCGCGCTTAAGCACACATGCGCCGCGACGGATTCCAGGGATAATTCACCATATAAATTCTCATCAATATAACGCAGCGCCGCCAGAAGTTTTTTCTCATGACGGGAAGGTTCAGTAACATAATGACGAATGTAACGGATCGGTGAAACTTGAGCGGATTTTTGTTCTTCCGCATAATTATCCACAATAAAACTTAACAAATTAGCCGACGCTACCAGCGTATTATTATCCACTACCGCAACCTGACCCCATTCAGCTTTTATTTTTGGGTCATCCATCCATGAGAATTTATTACCAATAACAATAGTTTTATATTCCTGATACTTTGGCCGGACCTGTCCGCAGACAATAAAACCATAAAGATGCCCTTCATCAATTAATGGCATCGAGAACAGACTTAACCCGGCATGACAGGTGAGTATTCTGGGCTTAAGCTGTTTTAACCCCTCAAAAGCACACTGCTTATCGCATTTTTGGCAGTCCACACGATAGCGCTCATCCGCCCGCATTAATCTGCAGAAAGAATTAAAATTATGACAATCTGAGAGTGGCTTACCATTAATATCAATCACAACCGTGGCTAACCCGGTCGCACGGGAGAATATTTCGGCTATCGAGAAAAAACCGTGTAAATAATCATTCTGAATTTTCAGCAGCACGTTCTCCTCCAGCACTCATAATATTAAAACCGATAATATGCAGAATTTAACCAAGAGAAAGAATGATGTTGACCGCAAAAAATAATCTCATTTGTGCAGATGATTATGATCAATTGGCAAGAAAAATATTTAAGGACAAAAAAAAGGCCATCATCAGATGGCCAACCATGTCGAAACGGGACCAGCCCTTGACCATGCAGATAGTCAGGGCTGTTTTTTTACTTCTTACTTAATAACGGTTTTCAGCGCTTCGCCGATATCGGCCAGGCTGCGAACGGTTTTCACGCCAGCAGCTTCCAGAGCCGCGAATTTCTCGTCAGCGGTACCCTTACCACCGGCGATGATCGCACCGGCGTGGCCCATACGTTTGCCTTTCGGCGCGGTGACGCCCGCGATGTAACCGACAACCGGCTTGGTGACGTGATCTTTAATGTACGCCGCCGCTTCTTCTTCCGCGCTACCGCCGATCTCGCCGATCATCACGATCGCTTCAGTCTGCGGATCTTCCTGGAACAGCTTCAGAATGTCGATGAAGTTAGAGCCTGGAATCGGGTCGCCGCCGATACCGACACAGGTGGACTGGCCGAAACCGTAGTCGGTGGTCTGCTTAACCGCTTCATAGGTCAGCGTACCGGAACGGGAAACGATACCCACTTTACCCGGCTTGTGAATGTGACCCGGCATGATGCCGATTTTGCATTCGCCCGGGGTGATCACGCCTGGGCAGTTCGGGCCGATCATGCGTACGCCAGCTTCATCCAGCTTCACCTTCACGGTCAGCATATCCAGCGTCGGGATACCTTCGGTGATGGTGATAATCAGTTTGATGCCTGCATCGATCGCTTCCAGGATGGAGTCTTTGCAGAACGGCGCCGGAACGTAGATAACGGTGGCGGTTGCGCCGGTTGCTTCTACCGCTTCACGCACGGTGTTGAACACCGGCAGACCCAGGTGAGTGGTGCCGCCTTTGCCTGGCGTTACGCCGCCAACCATCTGCGTACCGTAAGCAATCGCCTGTTCGGAGTGGAATGTCCCCTGGCTACCGGTGAAGCCCTGGCAGATAACCTTGGTATCTTTATTAATTAAAACTGACATTATTTCCCCTCCACTGCGGCAACAACCTGCTGAGCTGCATCCGTCAGACTTTTCGCTGCAATAATATTCAGGCCGCTATCAGCCAGTTTTTTCGCGCCGAGTTCGGCGTTGTTGCCTTCCAGACGAACGACAACCGGAACGTTAACGCCCACTTCCGCTACCGCGCCGATGATACCGTCAGCGATCAGGTCGCAACGTACGATACCGCCGAAGATGTTAACCAGTACGGCTTTAACATTGTCATCGGAAAGGATGATTTTGAACGCTTCGGTCACGCGCTCTTTGGTCGCGCCGCCGCCCACGTCGAGGAAGTTAGCCGGTTCGCCGCCGTGCAGTTTAACGATATCCATGGTGCCCATTGCCAGGCCCGCGCCGTTAACCATACAGCCGATGTTGCCGTCCAGCGCAACGTAGTTCAGTTCCCACTGTGCTGCCTGCGCTTCACGAGGATCTTCCTGAGACTGGTCGCGCATTTCGCGCAGGTCAGCCTGGCGGAACAGTGCGTTGCCGTCAGCGCCCAGTTTGCCATCGAGGCAGATCAGATCGCCCTGTTTGGTTACTACCAGCGGGTTGATTTCGATCAGCGCCAGGTCGCGCTCCAGGAAAATGGTCGCCAGCCCCATGAAGATTTTGGTGAATTGCTGAACCTGTTTACCTTCCAGACCCAGTTTGAACGCCAGCTCACGCCCCTGGTAAGGCATCGGTCCTGCCAGCGGATCCAGCGCCACTTTGTGGATCAGGTGCGGGGTTTCTTCCGCTACTTTTTCGATTTCCACGCCGCCTTCAGTCGAAGCCATAAAGACCACGCGACGGGAACTACGGTCAACCACTGCGCCGAGGTAAAGTTCTTTACCGATATCGGTCGCCGCTTCAACCAGAATCTGATTTACCGGTTGGCCATTAGCGTCTGTCTGGTAAGTCACCAGACGTTTCCCCAGCCAGTGCTCAGCAAAAGCGCGAATGTCTTCTTTGCTGTTAACAACCTTCACACCGCCCGCTTTACCACGGCCACCAGCGTGAACCTGACATTTCACTACCCACGGGCCTGCGCCGATTTTAGATGCGGCTTCTTCAGCTTCACGCGGAGTATTACAGGCATAACCCACCGGTGCCGGTAAGCCATAGCGGGCAAAAAGTTGTTTTGCCTGATATTCATGTAAGTTCATGTGTTCTGTCCATCCTTCAGGTAATCGTTATCTTTTACCCGTAGGCCTGATAAGGCGTCCAGACCTACGGGGCAGGTGATACTCTTTTTCGTTACACGTCCAGCAGCAGACGCGTTGGATCTTCCAGCAACTCTTTAATGGTTACCAGGAAGCCTACTGACTCACGACCATCGATCAGACGGTGGTCATAAGACAGCGCCAGATACATCATCGGCAGAATTTCAACCTTGCCGTCTACCGCCATCGGACGATCTTTGATGGCATGCATACCCAGGATGGCGCTCTGCGGTGGGTTGATAATCGGCGTAGACATCAGGGAACCGAACACACCGCCATTAGTGATGGTGAAGTTACCGCCCGTCAGATCTTCAACCGTCAACTTGCCGTCGCGACCTTTTACTGCCAGCTCTTTAATGTTCTTCTCAATGTCAGCCATACCCAGCAGATCCACATCACGCAGGACTGGCGTTACCAGGCCGCGCGGCGTGGAGACCGCCATGCTGACATCAAAGTAGTTGTGGTACACCACGTCATCGCCATCGATGGACGCGTTGACTTCCGGATAGCGTTTCAGCGCTTCAACCACCGCTTTCACGTAGAAAGACATAAAGCCCAGACGGATACCGTGGCGTTTTTCGAACGCATCACCGTACTGCTTGCGCAGGTCCATAATCGGCTTCATATTGACTTCGTTGAACGTGGTCAGCATGGCGGTGGAGTTTTTCGCTTCCAGCAGACGTTCGGCTACGCGTTTGCGCAGACGGGTCATCGGTACACGTTTTTCGCCACGCGCACCCAGTTGAGGCTGTGGCGCTGGCGCGGCTGCTGGCGCTTTGGCTTCGTCTTTTGCTGCCGGCGCTTTGGCCAGATGCTTTTCCACATCTTCGCGGGTGATGCGGCCACCGACGCCAGTGCCTTTGATGGCGCTGGCTTCGAGGTTATGTTCACCGAGCAGGCGACGGATCGCCGGGCTCAGGGCATCGTTGTTCTGCTCTGCAAGCGACGCCTGCTGGCGCTGTGCCGGAGTAGAATCTTTCTCTTCAGACTTGGCACTGGTTTCTTTACCAGTGCTATTGCCTTCACGCAAGCGACCGAGGATCTGGCGGGAGGTGACGGTTGTCCCTTCATCTTCCAGAACCGCATCAAGGATACCGTCCGCTGATGCCGGTACTTCCAGTACCACTTTGTCAGTTTCGATTTCTACCAGTACTTCATCACGACGTACTGCATCGCCCGGTTTTTTGTGCCAGGTTGCAACCGTTGCATCCGCTACGGATTCAGGCAGGTCGGGAACAAGAATATCTACGCTACTCATTATTTATCCTTTATTTAATCGACGTTCAGCGCGTCATTAACCAGATCTTGTTGCTGTTTCTGGTGAACGGACATATACCCTACTGCCGGAGAGGCAGAGGCCGGGCGACCTGCATAACGCAGAGCGGACCCAAATGGAATCACTTCACGGAAATGATGCTGACTGCAGTACCATGCGCCCTGGTTGAGCGGCTCTTCCTGGCACCAGACAAAATCATGTACGTGAGCAAACGGTTTCAGCGCTTCCTGCACCGCTTTATGCGGGAACGGATAGAGCTGTTCGATGCGCACAATGGCAACATCTTTTTGGTCATTCTTGCGGCGTTGCTCCAGCAGGTCGTAATAAACCTTACCAGAACACATCACAACACGCTTCACGCCTTTCGGATCAAGTTCATCGACTTCGCCAATAGCCGGCAGGAAGGTGCCATTTGCCAGTTCGTCCAGCGTAGACACCGCCAGCGGGTGACGCAGCAGCGACTTCGGTGACATCACCACCAGCGGACGACGCATACCGCGCAGCGCCTGACGACGCAGCATGTGGTACACCTGTGCCGGGGTGGACGGGACGCAAACCTGCATGTTTTGCTCAGCGCAAAGTTGCAGATAACGTTCCAGACGCGCGGAGGAGTGCTCCGGGCCCTGACCTTCGTAGCCGTGCGGCAGCAGCATAACCAGACCGCACATACGACCCCATTTCTGTTCGCCGGAAGAGATGAACTGGTCGATAACGACCTGAGCACCGTTGGCGAAGTCACCGAACTGGGCTTCCCAGATAGTCAGAGTGCGCGGTTCTGCCGTGGCGTAACCGTATTCAAACGCCAGCACCGCTTCTTCAGACAGTACGGAGTCCCATACGCGGAACGTGCCCTGGCCGTTATGCACATGCTGCAGCGGCGTGTAGGTTGAACCGTTCGCCTGGTTATGAATAACCGCGTGGCGGTGGAAGAAGGTTCCGCGACCGGAATCTTCACCCGACAGACGAACCGGAATGCCTTCGTCAACCAGTGTGGCGTAAGCCAGATTCTCTGCGCCCCCCCAGTCGAACAGCTTCTCGCCTGCGGCCATGGCCTGACGATCGCCGTAAATTTTGGCAACGCGCGACTGCATTTCAACCGCTTCAGGTACAGTGCTGATGCGTTTAGCCAGCTCCTGCAGACGCTTCATCTCAACTTTGTTCGGGTAGCTTTCATCCCATTCGTGGTTGAGATATGGCGACCAGGTGAAGGAGTGCATGTTCATCGGACGCCACTCTTTCACTACGCACTCGCCAGCATCCAGCGCATCGCGATACAGGTTGACCATTTCGGTCGCATCTTCCAGCGTGGCGACTTTGTCCGCTTCCAGCTTGTCGGCGTAGATTTTGCGCGGGGTCGGATGCTTTTTGATTTTCTGATACATCAGCGGCTGGGTTGCGCTCGGCTCATCGGCTTCGTTATGGCCGTGACGGCGGTAGCACACCAGATCGATGAAGACATCGCGTTTGAAGGTATTACGGAAGTCCAGCGCCAGACGCGTGACGAAAGCGACTGCTTCCGGGTCATCCGCATTGACGTGGAAAATCGGCGCCTGAACCATCTTACCGATGTCGGTACAATATGGGGTAGAACGCGCATCCAACGGGTTAGAGGTAGTGAAGCCCACCTGGTTGTTGATAACGATGCGAACGGTACCGCCCACTTCGTAACCACGCGCTTTCGACATGTTCAGGGTTTCCTGCACCACGCCCTGCCCGGTCACCGCCGCATCACCATGAATGGTGATAGGCAGGACTTTATTGCTGCTCGGCTCATCCAGACGATCCAGACGCGCACGGACGGAACCGATTACCACCGGGCTAACAATTTCCAGGTGTGACGGGTTAAACGCCAGCGCCAGGTGTACCAGACCACCTTCGGTTTCGATATCTGACGAGAAGCCCATGTGGTACTTCACGTCGCCAGTGCCGAGATGTTCTTTATGTTTGCCCGCGAATTCGTCGAACAGATCCTGCGGCTTTTTACCCAGCACGTTGACCAGTACGTTCAGACGACCACGGTGCGCCATGCCCAGCACCACTTCACGCGTACCACTGTTACCCGCGTGGCGGATCATCTCTTTCAGCATCGGAATTAACGCATCACCGCCTTCCAGCGAGAAGCGTTTTGCACCCGGGAACTTCGCGCCCAGGTAACGTTCCAGACCTTCCGCTGCGGTCAGTTCGCTGAGGAAGCGTTTTTTCTCTTCACTACTAAACGCGGCGCGGCCAGACTCGATGCGCTGCTGAAGCCAGCGTTTTTCTTCGGTGCTGGTGATGTGCATATACTCGGCGCCAATCGGGCCGCAGTAGGTTTGTTTCAGCGCAACAACCAGGTCGCTCAGCTTCATGGTGTCTTTGCCGCCGGCAAAAGAACCTACGTTAAAGCTTTCCTGGAAATCCGCATCGGTCAGATCGTGGAAAGACGGATCCAGATCGGCCACTTTCTCTTGCTGCCACAGTCCCAGCGGATCGAGATTCGCATGTTGATGACCGCGGAAACGGTAGGCGTTAATGAGCTGCAGGACTTTAACCTGCTTCACATTGGCATCAGGGTCGGAAATAGAAGAAGAGTAACGTGGGGTAATCAACGCCTGCCGACGGAAATAATCACGTGTTTTTGAGTGGAGTTGATCCGGTTTGACTCCGGTGCCAGGTAACTGCTGGAACGTCGAACGCCAGTTAGCATCTACCGAGTCAGGGTCGGTTAAGAAGTCTTCATAGAGCTGTTCTATCCAGCTCTGGTTCGAGCCAGAGAGGTAAGAAGAGTCCAACCAGGCTTTCAAAGCGCTGTTCTGCATCGTGATCCCTTAAGCATTTGTATGCTTACTTCGCCGTGGATACTACCACGCACACCGATGTGCGTGCCGGGGTTCACTTGCGAGCTCTTTTTGTTTGGCTCGCGAAGGAACCTTTAAAAACTGTCTAATCATGTGGCAGTTTTTAGAGGTTTCCTACATTAACAATTTGCCTGATGGCGCTTCACTTATCAGGCCT
>NZ_SZWZ01000024.1:0-165225 GCF_005281025.1 Citrobacter sp. wls714
AAACCTACAAAGGCGGTGGATTTAACGAGCTGCGTTTTGAGGATGCGACGGGCCAGGAGCAGGTTTATATCCATGCGCAGAAGAACATGGATACGGAAGTGCTGAACAACCGTACCACTGATGTCACCGCCAACCATCGTGAGACCATCGGCGGCAACCAGGTTATCACCGTAAAGCAGAATCAGGTACAGACGGTGGTGCAGAACCAGCAGGAAACGGTGGGGCAAAACCAGAGTATTACCGTCGGCCTGAACCAGGCCGAAACGGTGGGTATGGCGCGGGCGTTGACGGTAGGTGTCGCGTACCAGACTACCGTGGGAGGCGTAATGAACACCTCGGTGGCGATGATGCAGTCTTCACAGGTCGGGATTCAGAAATCGCTGCTGGTCGGGAAGGGTTATGACGTCAGCATCGGAGAGAATGTCACCTTCACTGTGGGTAAAAGCAAAACCGAGAGCACCGGCAAAGTGGCTGTGTACTCCGCAGGAGAACATCTGGAACTGCGCTGTGGACAGGCGCGACTGGTACTGACGCAGGACGGCAAAATCTTCCTGAACGGTACGGCGATTAACCTCCAGGGTATGCAGACGCTCAGCGGCGACGCGCTGATGATTAACTGGAACTGCGGCGCAGCAGAAGACCCGCCGAAAGCACCGAAATAAATTAGCGAACTTGCCGCCGGATATCTGGCAGTGCTGAGTCAGTGAAAACCCGGTTACCTGCTGTGTAACGCAATAAAAATTAAACCCGGAAATTCAGAAGGATTTGGCTATGAGCGGAAAACCCGCCGCCCGGATGGGCGACATGACTGCAATCGGGGGGCCGATTGTTCAGGGATCTCCGGGCGTAATGATTGGCGCACCGACCGGCGTGGCCTGTTCGGTCTGCCCGGGCGGCATGACCTCCGGAAATCCGGTTAACCCGTTACTGGGTGCCAAGGTACAGCCCGGTGAAACCGATTTTTCCCTGCCCGGCCCGCTGCCATTTGTACTTTCAAGAACTTACAGCAGCTACCGGACGAAAACGCCCGCGCCCGTGGGCATTTTGGGTCCCGGCTGGAAAGCGCCCTTTGCTATTCGCTTACAGATACGTGATGACGAACTGATACTTAACGACAACGGCGGCAGAAGCATTCATTTCAACCCGCTGTTTCCCGGTGAATCCGCCTTCAGCCGCAGCGAATCGCTCTGGCTGGTGCGGGGTGGTGTGCCAGCGCTGCATGACAGTAACCCGCTGCACACACTCTGGCAGTCGTTGCCGGAAGACATCCGCACCAGTCCACACGTGTATCTGGCGACCAACAGTGTTCAGGGTCCGTGGTGGATTCTGGGCTGGTCTGAGCGCACTCCCACCCCGGAAGAGGCACTACCCGCGCCACTACCGCCATACCGGGTACTGACCGGGCTTGCCGACAGTTTTGGGCGCGCCCAGAACTTCCATCGTGCGACATCCGGTGAATTCAGCGGGGAAATCACCGCCGTGACGGATGGCGCAGGACGCCGCTTCCGGCTGGTGCTGACCACGCAGGCGCAGCGGGCGGACCAGCACCGAAAACAGTCAGTCGCCAACGGTGCAACCCCCCTTCCCTTTCCGGACGTCCTGCCCTCCACAGCCTACGGTGCAGACCACGGCCTCCGTCTGACGGAAGTGTGGCTGACGCACGACCCGGAATACCCGGACAACCTGCCTGCCGCCCCGCTGGCGCGTTATGACTATTCCCCGCGTGGGGAGCTGAAAACGGTATATGATCGCAGCGGCACAGCAGTACGCGGGTTTACGTATGACCCGTCGCATCCGGGGCAAATGGTGGCACACCGCTATGCGGGCAGGCCGGAGATACAGTACCGCTATGATGCGTCCGGGCGGGTGACGGAACAGCGAAATCCACAGGGCTTAAGCTATACCTACGCGTATGAACAGAACCGCATCACCCTCACCGACAGCCTCAACCGCCAGGAGGTGTTGCATACAACAGGCGAAGGCGGCCTGAAGCGGGTGGTGAAACAGGAGCGCGCAGACGGCAGCGCCATTCACAGCGAGTACGATCCGGCAGGCAGACTTATCACACAGACCGATGCGGCAGGTCGCAAGACAGAGTATCGCCTGAGTCCTGGCTCCGGTCAGTTGAAAGAAATCATCATGCCGGACGGCAGGCAGACAGAATTTTACTACAACAGCCAGCGCCAGTTAACGGATACCGTGTACCCGGACTGCCTCCAGAGCCAGCAGGAATATGACGCACAGGGCAGGCTCACCACCGACATCCGACGCGACGGCAGCACTACCCGCTATTTTTATGATAGCCCACACAGTGCATTGCCAGCAGCCACTGAAGACGCCACCGGCAGCAGGAAACAGATGACATGGAGCCGTTACGGGCAGTTGCTCACCTTCACCGACTGTTCAGGCTACGAAACCCGTTATGAATATAACCGTTTCGGACAGATAACGGCGGTTCACCACGAGGAAGGGCTGAGCGTTTATTCTGCTTACGATGACCGGGGCAGACTCATCAGCCGGAAGGATGCACAAGGCCGGGAAACGCGCTATGAATACAGCCTGGCGGGCGACCTGACGGCAGTCATCTCTCCTGACGGCAGCCGCAGCGAAACGCAGTATGACACATCCGGCAGACCGGTCGGCATAACCGAAGGCGGCCTGACGCGGCAGATAACATACGATGCTGCCGGACGCGTCACCTCGCTGATTAACGAGAACCGCGCCACCACGACGTTTGCTTATGATGTGATGGACAGGCTGACGCAGGAATCGGGGTTTGACGGCAGAACGCAGCGTTATGGCTACAGCCTCAGCGGGCAGCTTATCCGCAGCGAAGACGAAAGCCTGGTCACGCTCTGGCATTACGATGAAGCCGACCGCCTGACGCACCGCACGGTGAACGGCGAACCGGCGGAACAGTGGCAGTACGACGAGCGCGGCTGGCTGACGGAAATCAGCCATCTCAGCGACGGTCACCGCGTCGCCGTGCACTACGGCTATGATGATAAAGGCCGGATGAGCCGCGAGCGGCAGACCGTCCACGCCCCGCAGACGAATGAACTGCTGTGGGAGCACCTCACACAGCACGATTATCCGAACGGACTGGCGAATAAAACCACGCCCGACCACCTTCCCCCGGTGGAGTGGCTGACTTACGGCAGCGGTTATCTGGCGGGGATGAAGCTCGGCGACACACCGCTTATCGACTTCACCCGCGACCGCCTGCACCGGGAGACGCTGCGCAGCTTCGGGACATATGAACGTGCCAGCGCATACAACGCTGGCGGGCAGTTGCAGCGCCACACGCTGAATATGACGGAGCTGAACCGGGAATACACATATAACGACGGCGGACAGCTTGTCCGTATCAGCGGGCCACTGCAACAACGACAGTATCAGTATGACGACGCGGGCCGACTGAGCCAGGTACAGCTTACCCCCGGCGGGGCAACCACAGAGTACTTCACCGACCCGGCGGGTAACCGGATTGCAGACCGGCAACAGAACCCGGCGCTGCCTGCCCGATTCCCGGATAACCGTATCAGCGAGGATGTGCGCGGGTTTTACCACCATGACGAACACGGCAGGCTGACAGAAAAAGACGAGCGCCGCATCCGCGACGGCGGCAGCCACAGCCACCATTATCACTACGATAACCGGCACCGGCTGGCGCATTACGTCCGTGCGCAGCAGGGACAGCCACTGCTGGAAAGCCGTTACCTGTACGACCCGCTGGGCCGCCGCGTCGGTAAACGGATATGGAAAAGCCAGACTGAACGGGAAAGCCTCACCGGGAAGGACTCTCTCTGGCTGAACCCCACCCCGGAGGTGACGTGGTACGGCTGGGACGGCGACAGGCTGACAACCACGCAGACGAACCACAGCCGTATCCAGACGATTTACACGCCGGACAGCTTTACGCCGTTAATCCGTATTGAAACGGACATGGCTGAGCTGGCAAAAGCAGCGCACCGCACGCTGGCGGAAAAGCTCCAGCAGGATGCGGGAATGACGTTTGTGCCGGAACTGGTGGCGATGCTGGACGGGCTGGAAGCCGAACTGCGGCGTGGCGAAATCAGCACAGCGAATCAGCAGTGGCTGGCGCAGTGCGGGTTAACACCGGAGCAGATGAAAAACCAGATGGAGCCGGAATACACGCCGCTGCGTAAAATCCACCTGTACCACTGCGAACACCGGGGACTGCCGCTGGCGCTGATAAACAGCGACGGAAAAATCGACTGGTCAGCAGAATATGATGCATGGGGTAATATGCTCAGTGAGAATAACCCGCACAATCTGAAACAGCTCATTCGCCTGCCGGGACAGCAGTATGATGAGGAGACGGGGCTGTACTATAATCGTCATCGTTACTATGATCCGTTATTAGGGAGGTATATCACCCAGGATCCGATAGGGTTGGAAGGTGGGTGGAATCTGTACCAGTATCCTTTAAATCCGATACAGGGGATTGATCCCTTGGGGTTGGATGCGATACAAATTAACTACGATTATTACCCAGTTAATACCGGAATGGGGTTCAATTTGCCTCTCGGTCATGGTGCGGTTGTTACTGTTGATCCTAAAACAGGAAAAACTCAGTATTATGAATTTGGTCGCTACACAGACAAAGAGTGCGGGAATGTAAGACGGAGGCCTGTTCCAGACTTAAGCATGGGTAAAGATGGGCAACCAACCAAAGAGTCGCTAGATGCACTGTATAAATTCACCTCGGAAAAATATGGACATGATTCGACCGTAACGCCAACTTATTACTCTGATACAAATTACAACAACGCGAATAAATACGCCGAAGATTTTAGTAAAAAACATGACTGTTATAGCCTGATAGGGAATAATTGCAAGACATTTGCACATGATGCTGCAACAGCGGGTGAAAAATAATTTCGTAGGGGACTATGTGATGGAGAAAATAATTAGACTTGCGCTGTTGTGCTCGATCTTGATAAATGCTGTTTTGCTTTATAGAGTATTTGATTTGGGAGTGATGACAACTTACGGGATGGATGAAATTCATTACCGGAATCAGCAGGCCTCCGATCTGAAAAAATTACTACCCTTATTACTGAAGTCAACCTCACAGGAGCAGGTATTACTTGCGGCAAAGCAAGCAGACCTAGAGGTGATCAAGAAATCTGGCGAGGGTACTTATGTTGGTACTGTACTTTTCACTTACTCCGGCGGCAAAGTAATAGCTGTTGATTTACAATGATACACCGTGGGCTGCAGCTGACACTGATTAATCCTGACAACAGCATTACATGGAGCGAGGAATATGACGATGAGTGCGACCTGTACTACAATCGGTATCGTTACTATGACTCGCAGCAGGGACGATATATCACGCAGGACCCGATAGGGCTGAAAGGGGGGTTAAATCCTTATACTTATCCGCTTAATCCGGTGCAGTTTGTTGATCCGCTGGGACTTGCCGTATGTAAAGTTTTATTCCCCGACTACCCTATTGAATATTCACCAGGAAAGACCAGCACATGGTTAAGTGGACATGGAGGGATTCTGGATTATGATAATAAAGGAGTGACTGGTTATTATGAATATGGTAGATATGCGCCATCGACTAAAGGAGTTACAGGTGTAAAATTACCAACAGATGATGGAAATGTTCGAAAAATTAGCATACCTAATTTAACCATGGGAAATGACGGAAATCCTACAGATGAGTCCTGGAATAAATTAAAAGAATCTCTGTCTTCTGTAGTAGGACATAATAATCGTGTAGAGTTGACTTGTGATAAGAATGCTGATCAGCAAGCTACCTATGATTACATTAACAAAATAGCTAGCAACAAGGACAGAGATAAATATAGCTGGAATCCATTTTCGTCTAATCATTGCAGAACCTTTTCCGAAAATGCATTTAAGGAAGGTAAATAATGAGGACGTCAACAATAATACTTTCAATGCTATTAATATTAACTTCTTTTTTATGCTTTTTTTTGCATATTTGTGGATAGATCGGACAATTACGCTTGCATATGTCAATGCAAGTTTAGATTCAGAGATGAGAGCCAGAACTATTATTACAAACATTATTGAACGTGAATGGTATGGGAAATACGAAGGTGATATATATCGAAAACTGATGATTGAAGTTGAGAAACATCCTGAGGATATAATTATCCTGAAAAAAAATGATGACGGAAAAGGGATAGAATTTGATAGTTTTCACTTTCAGTTTGATAATGGGAAGTTAATAAATATAGAGTAATCAGTCTGAATACCGAAGACGGTAGATATGATGCCTCAAACGCACACTTGTATGTTTATAGAGTTGCAGCGGGAAAAAAAAGGAAAAAGATGATCTATTTCAAGCTTCTTTGGCCGTTTTTTAAGCAATTTATGTTTAATTCACTGTACCTATATATTGAAATAATGGATTTTTTCCTTAAGGTCCAATCTATGAACAGATCTACATTGTATACCAGGAGCTTTTTGTCACTGGAAGGATTGCAGTGATCCTCTACAGAATTTCGCACATCAGCCACGGACATCAAATCAGCGTGCATTATCAATACAACCGGGCCGGTGAGGTGATAGCAGAGCAACAGCGGATTCTGAACCCGGAGGGGGCGCTGTTATGGCAGCATGAGACGTTACAGGCATACAGCGAGCAGGGACAGGCAAACCGGTTTAAGCCGGATAATCTGCCGCCGGTAATACACTTATATCGACGGCAGACAGCTTGTCCGTATCAGCGAGCCACTGTAACAGAGATAGTATCAGTATGGTGGAACCATCATGTGGCGTACGGAGTATGACGAATGAGGGACTATCCTGCGAGAGGATAGTCCAAATAATCTGCAATAGTTAATCCGGTTGCCAGGGTAGCTGCGGGATAAAGAGACTGGGCTGTACTCTCCCTGACTGGGTAGAAAGGTTTAAGAAAAAATAAGATGCTGTTTAAACAGACTCTGATAGATAATTTATTAAGCAATCGATACTTCCTCTATGCCTTACGAAAATGATCAGTGTGACTATTGTAAGTCAATAAATATCCGAGGATATGAGTCAGATTGAATGGTGGAGGGAAAAAAAGAATAACCTTAATTAAACATATTCAACATCCAAGGTAAATGAATTGCTATTTACAACACATGAACAATTCACTTAACCTTGGTTAAATTTCTATCCGTGTAATCCAATATCAACTCAATGATCCAAATAAAGGTAATGCATCCAACTGGTCATGCGCAGCAGCACTTTACGCATCACCGACACGTGGGCGAAATGGTCGGAATAGATCGCTACCTGGGCATAGATACCGTCCGGTAGCGCCTCCACATCGGCATTCGGATCCAGTTCAATGGTTGCCAGTACGCCATCGGTCCCCGGCACCACCGTTAAGGACTGTAATGCCCCCTGCGCCTGATAAGAACCTCCCGGCACAACGGGAAGGATACTGGTTAGTTTGCCGCTGAACACCTGGCCTGGCAGCGCGTTGAATACCACTTCTGCCTCATCGCCCGGCTCAAGACGCAGCAGTGAGTTCTGGCGAAATTGCGCCACGATTAGCCGTTTTTGTTCAGGAATAAATACCATAACTGGTCGCAGAGGCAACGCGGCGGCGTAAGTCCCCGGGCGAATAAGCACCTGCGTCACGTAACCGTTGCTGGGCGCACGCACAACGGTCTGCTCAAGATTATATTTGGCTTCGGCAAGCTGGGCGCGCAGGGAGGCGACCTGGGATTGCTCACCGTTGACCATACTGTCTAACTGGCTCTGAATCTGCGTCTGTTCCGCTACTGAGCCTTTCACCAGCGCATCCTGAGCCAGATAGTTCTGGCGGGCGTTGTCGATATCACTTTCGGAAAACGGGTTAACCTTCGCCTGGCTACCCTTCAAATAACGCTGATAATCTTTATACAGACGGTCACGTTCCGCAGACACGCGAGTGGTATTCGCGACCGCTTCCAACAGTTGCGCTTTCAAATTGTCGATATTGTGGGTGGCGGTGACCAGGTCAGCCTGTAGCCGGTCAACTCGCGCCTGATAACGCACAGGATCGAGTTTAAATAACACTTCGCCTTTTTTAATCAGCTGATTATTTTTATCCGTCACCTCACTAACAATTCCTGTGACCTGCGGGGTAACGGGAATTGAAATAACCGCTTTTTGCGCCGTAAAGGTATATGGATGGTTATAGTTCATTAATAAGATGAGTCCCGCCACAATAAACACCCCACCTAATGCTGCGGTGGCAAGCGTCCACTGGTTTACCGGAATACGGAATATTTTAAAGATGGCCCAGGCGAATGCCACATAAGTCAGGACAATTAACAAATCCATGATTAAATCTCCGGAAAGGTGGAGTTATCGATTTTTTTATCCCCATCCAGCTTTTTTTCCAACTGGGCGATGCGCGCTGCCAGCACGGCTATCTCAGGGTCAGGTTCCTTTCCGGTCGGCGTGATGTGCGACTGCATTCCCCACCCCTTTTCGGGCTGGTAGAGCGTGGCCCAAATCCACAGGAACGGCCAAATAACATGTAACGTAAAAAGACTTACCCACCCTGCCGTATGGATAGCGTCGGCATGAGGATGGTTGCGCTTTTTAGCGATGTTATAGGGAATGTCATGGATGGCGATGATTCCGTAAAACAGAACCAGAAAAACGAAGATCAGCACGCCTAACGCGAAATAATTTAGAAACATACCTGCCTCGAATTCACGCTAATTAGAGTTTTTTTATGCCGGCAGCCGTATGCATCCTGGCTGATGCTTTGAACATAACTGCAGTTTGCGGTTTTCGCCATACCATAAAAAAAATATTTTTTCTGGTTTTAAGTTGCTTTATCTGGCAAGAAAAATGTGAGTTCCAGAACCCGTCGCAGATCACATTTGGTTAAACCGAGACAAAAATACTTTGTGAGTCACATCACAAAAATCCAACAAACAGCAAATACAAAAACGTGAAGAAGTTCACATTTAACCGCCAATTTTAGCGATTCCTTGCACTGTGATGTTTTTTTGTACCGTTACTTTGTGATGGATGTCACATTAAATAACGCCATACACCCTACATTTACGTGACAAGCATCACATAAAAGTCCATCGACTGGACAGTTGAACGATTCAGTGCCAGATTTCGCAGTATCTACAGGGTCCGGCTACCTCCTGCCGCTACATTAACAAACCTCGGGCTTTCAGCCTGCGCGATAGCAAACATAAGAAGGGGTGTTTTTATGTCATCCGATATTAAGATCAAGGTGCAAAGCTTTGGTCGATTCCTCAGCAATATGGTGATGCCAAATATCGGCGCGTTTATCGCGTGGGGTATTATCACCGCATTATTTATTCCGACAGGGTGGTTGCCGAACGAAACGCTGGCGAAGCTGGTCGGTCCGATGATCACCTATCTGCTGCCGCTGCTGATCGGTTATACCGGTGGTAAGTTGGTAGGCGGTGAGCGTGGCGGCGTGGTTGGTGCTATCACCACCATGGGCGTTATCGTCGGTGCGGATATGCCGATGTTCCTTGGCTCCATGATCGCAGGCCCGCTGGGCGGCTACTGCATCAAGAAATTCGATAACTGGGTAGACGGTAAGATCAAATCCGGTTTTGAGATGCTGGTGAATAACTTCTCCGCAGGCATCATCGGTATGATCCTCGCCATCCTGGCTTTCCTCGGCATTGGCCCATTGGTTGAAGGTCTGTCCAAAATTCTGGCGGCAGGCGTTAACTTCATGGTTGTCCATGACATGCTGCCGCTGGCGTCTATCTTCGTTGAACCGGCAAAAATCCTGTTCCTCAACAACGCCATCAACCACGGTATTTTCTCACCGCTGGGTATTCAGCAGTCCCATGAGATGGGCAAATCCATCTTCTTCCTGATTGAAGCTAACCCAGGTCCGGGTATGGGCGTCCTGCTGGCGTACATGTTCTTTGGTCGCGGCAGCGCTAAGCAGTCTGCGGGCGGCGCGGCTATCATCCACTTCCTGGGCGGTATCCACGAAATTTACTTCCCGTACGTGCTGATGAACCCACGTCTGATCCTGGCCGTTATCCTTGGCGGTATGACTGGCGTATTCACCCTGACCATCCTGAACGGCGGTCTGGTTTCTCCGGCTTCTCCTGGCTCGATTCTGGCCGTACTGGCGATGACGCCAAAAGGCGCTTACTTCGCCAACATCGCTGCTATCTGTGCCGCCATGGCGGTCTCCTTTGTGGTCTCAGCCATTCTGCTGAAAACCAGCAAAGTGAAAGAAGAAGACGATATTGATGCGGCGACCCGTCGTATGCAGGACATGAAAGCGGAATCTAAAGGCGCATCTCCGCTGGCGGCTGGCGACGTAACCAACGACCTGAGCCATGTACGTAAAATCATCGTGGCTTGCGATGCCGGTATGGGTTCCAGCGCCATGGGCGCAGGCGTATTGCGTAAGAAAGTGCAGGATGCGGGTCTGTCTCAGATTTCCGTCACCAACAGCGCGATTAACAATCTGCCGCCGGATGTGGATCTGGTCATTACCCACCGTGACCTGACCGAACGTGCGATGCGTCAGGTGCCTCAGGCACAGCACATCTCGCTGACTAACTTCCTCGACAGCGGTCTGTATACCAGCCTGACCGAACGTCTGGTCGCTGCACAGCGCCACAACGTGAACGAAGAGAAAGTCCGCGATCATCTGAAAGACAGCTTTGATGAGGGTGATACCCACCTGTTCAAACTGGGTGCGGAAAATATCTTCCTTGGCCGGAAAGCCTCTAACAAAGAAGAAGCGATTCGCTTTGCCGGTGAACAACTGGTGAAAGGCGGCTATGTTGAGCCGGAATACGTCGATGCCATGCTGGACCGCGAAAAACTGACGCCGACTTACCTCGGTGAATCCATCGCAGTACCGCACGGTACGGTAGAAGCCAAAGATCGCGTGCTGAAAACCGGCGTGGTGTTCTGCCAGTACCCGGAAGGCGTACGCTTCGGTGAAGAAGAAGACGATATTGCCCGTCTGGTCATTGGTATCGCCGCACGTAACAATGAGCACATCCAGGTCATCACCAGCCTGACCAACGCGCTGGATGATGAATCCGTGATCGAACGTCTGGCCCATACCACCAGCGTGGATGAAGTTCTGGAACTGCTGGCAGGTAAAAAAGCTTAACAGTTAAGTATCCCCAAAATAGTTCGAGCTGCAGGAAGGCGGCAACACAGTGAATCCCCAGGAGCGTACATAAGTACGTGACTGGGGTGAGCGAGGAGAGCCAACGCATCTGCAGTTCGAAATATGAAGGCGATATCCTCTCCCTTGTGGAGAGGGTTAGGTTGAGGGAAAAGCCTCACCCCAGCCCTCTTGGGTAAAAACATTAATGAAGGTTAATACTATGAAAGCATTACATTTTGGCGCAGGTAATATCGGTCGTGGCTTTATCGGCAAACTGCTGGCGGACGCGGGGATACAGCTGACGTTTGCGGATGTAAACCAGGTCGTGCTCGATGCCCTGAATGCCCGTCATAGCTATCAGGTTCATGTTGTAGGTGAAAACGAGCAGGTTGATACCGTTTCCGGCGTCAACGCCGTCAGCAGCATCGGCGATGATGTCGTCGACCTGATTGCCCACGTTGATTTAATCACCACTGCCGTGGGTCCGGTTGTGCTTGAGCGTATCGCTCCGGCCATCGCTAAAGGGCTGGTAAAACGCAAAGCGCAGGGCATCTCTACCCCGTTGAATATCATTGCCTGTGAAAACATGGTGCGCGGAACCACACAGCTGAAAGGCCACGTCATGAACGCGCTGGCAGATGAAGACAAAGGCTGGGTTGAAGAACATGTTGGCTTTGTCGATTCCGCCGTGGATCGCATCGTGCCGCCATCTGCTTCTGCGACCAACGATCCGCTGGAAGTTACCGTTGAAACATTCAGCGAGTGGATTGTCGACCAAACGCAGTTCAAAGGCGAGCTGCCAAACATCCCGGGAATGGAATTAACTGATAACCTGATGGCATTTGTCGAACGTAAACTCTTCACGCTGAACACCGGGCATGCTATAACCGCGTACCTCGGAAAATTGACCGGTCATCAGACCATCCGTGACGCGATTCTCGACGAGAAAATCCGCGCAGTGGTCAAAGGTGCGATGGAAGAGAGCGGCGCGGTACTGATCAAACGCTATGGCTTTGATGCAGCTAAACATGCAGCATACATTCAGAAAATCCTCGGTCGTTTTGAAAACCCGTATCTGAAAGATGATGTTGAGCGCGTAGGACGTCAGCCGCTGCGTAAACTGAGCGCAGGCGACCGTCTGATTAAACCGCTGCTGGGCACGCTGGAGTATGGTCTGCCGCACGTTAATCTGGTTAGCGGTATTGCTGCTGCAATGCACTATCGCAGTGAAGAAGATCCGCAGGCACAGGAACTGGCCGCGCTGATTGACGAAAAAGGTCCACAGGCCGCGCTGGCGCAGGTATCCGGTCTGGATGCCAACAGTGATGTGGTGGCGGAGGCGGTTAACGCATATAACGCAACCAAATGATAGAGAATGTGGCGCAGGTCAGCCTGCGCCCGAATGACAGATTGTCAGATATGCAGGCAATAATGGAACAAACGCAGGCCTTTGAAAATCGTGTGCTTGAGCGTCTGAATGCTGGCAAAACCGTACGCAGCTTCCTCATCACCGCCGTAGAACTGCTCACTGAGGCGGTGAATATCCTTGTGCTTCAGGTATTTCGCAAAGATGACTATGCGGTGAAATATGCCGTAGAACCATTGCTCGACGGCGACGGGCCATTAGGCGATCTTTCGGTTCGTTTGAAGCTAATCTATGGTCTGGGCGTACTCAGTCGCCCGGAGTATGAAGATGCGGAGCTTCTGATGGCGCTGCGGGAAGAGCTGAATCACGACGGCAATGAATATGCGTTTACCGACGACGAGATTCTCGGGCCGTTTGGCGAGCTTCACTGCGTGACGGCACTCCCGCCGCCGCCACAGTTTGATACCTCAGACTCAGGTTTGCACGCCATGCAGATCCAGCGCTACCAGCAAATGGTACGCTCCACGATGGTACTTTCCCTGACCGAGCTGATTTCTAAAATCAGCTTAAAAAAAGCCTTTCAAAAATAAGTCCATGCAGGCTTATTTCTCTTCCTGCTGCGGTCGATACAGCTGTCGATAGTACGCCAGACGTTGCAGATACAGCTGCGCATTCTCCTGCGGTATTTCAGAAGGGACAACGTTGCGCGGCGGTGTTTTATTCAGATACTCGCGAAAAGCCTGGCTTGAGGCCATGAAATCAACAGTCTTATCAATAAGAACCGAAACATTCTCACCTATTTTCGCCATAATCTTCCCTCCTCCATGTATTAACCACGCTTAGCCTGCGCGGTTGATCATTTAAGTTTAGGATCGGTTGGGCGATTATATTGAGGAAAACGTGCTTCGCTATCAACCCGCCAACAGAAAGCGCCATGGCCGATCTTATTGCTTAAAATTCCTTATCAATCAAAAGAGTAATATTATCATTAGCTGATTAATACTTGCGGCATTTGATTATTTATCTTCGATTTGTTGTGAAGAATCCCGCTCTGCGCGCATACTATAGGATATACATTCTATTTTTATCAGAAGCTATCCTATGAAAGAAGTCGAAAAAAACGAAATTAAACGCCTGAGCGATCGTCTGGACGCTATCCGCCACCAGCAGGCTGACCTGTCGCTGGTTGAAGCAGCAGACAAATATGCCGAGCTGGAAAAAGAGAAAGAAACCCTGGAAACCGAGATCGCACGCCTGCGTGAAGTCCACGGCCAGAAGCTGAGCAAAGAAGCGCAAAAGCTAACGAAACTTCCCTTCCGCCGTGCCATTAGCAAAAAAGAACAGGCCGACATGGGTAAGCTGAAGAAAAGCGTGCGTGGCCTGATTGTCGTCCACCCGATGACCGAACTTGGCCGTGAAATGGGCCTGAAAGAGATGACAGGCTTTGCAAAAACCGAGTTCTGATCTCCTGCCGGGCAACATCCGTTTGCCCGGTCTTTCCTGCCCCGCCAATTGGCCCTACCAATTATAACCAGATCCTACCATCACCTCACATTTCATTAAAATTCGCGTACAATACCGTTGCCAATAAATAACATCTGATTAACCATTCATTGTCATTACCCCTACACAACAATATTGGCAGGGCCACTTTTACACATAATGTGACGAAGAGATGAGCAAAGACTCATTTCATTATGTCTGAGGCCCCCAGGAGACCTGCAATGAATCTCTGGCAACAGAACTACGATCCAGCCGGTAACATCTGGCTTTCCAGTCTGATCGCATCGCTCCCAATCCTGTTCTTTTTCTTCGCCCTGATTAAGCTCAAGCTGAAAGGCTATGTTGCGGCGTCATGGACGGTGGTGATCGCTCTGGCTGTCGCCCTACTGTTCTACAAAATGCCGGTCGATCACGCTCTGGCCTCGGTGGTATACGGCTTCTTTTATGGTTTGTGGCCGATTGCCTGGATAATCATCGCAGCAGTATTCGTTTATAAAATCTCGGTAAAAACCGGGCAGTTCGACATCATCCGTTCATCAATACTCTCCATTACCCCAGACCAGCGTCTGCAAATGCTGATCGTCGGTTTCTCCTTTGGAGCATTCCTTGAGGGGGCGGCAGGCTTTGGCGCACCGGTCGCCATTACCGCCGCGCTGCTGGTGGGTCTGGGCTTTAACCCGCTGTACGCGGCCGGGCTGTGCTTGATCGTGAATACCGCGCCAGTCGCCTTTGGCGCGATGGGTATTCCGATTCTGGTGGCTGGTCAGGTTACCGGACTGGACAGCTTCGAGATTGGCCAGATGGTCGGTCGCCAGCTGCCGTTCCTGACGATTATCGTGCTGTTCTGGATTATGGCGATTATGGATGGCTGGCGCGGCGTGAAAGAAACCTGGCCTGCGGTAATGGTCGCTGGCGGCTCGTTTGCTATCGCCCAATACCTCAGCTCGAACTTTATCGGGCCGGAACTGCCGGACATCATCTCTTCGCTGGTCTCACTGGTGTGTCTGACGCTGTTCCTGAAACGCTGGCAGCCGGTACGTATCTTCCGCTTCGGCGATATGGGCGCTTCGCAGGTCGATATGGACCTGTCGCGCACCCGCTACACTGCGGGGCAAATCATCCGCGCCTGGTCCCCGTTCCTGTTCCTGACCGCCACCGTCACGCTGTGGAGCATACCGCCGTTTAAAGCGCTGTTTGCGCCGGGTGGCGCGATGTACCATTGGGTGGTCAATATTCCGGTTCCGTTCCTCGACAAGCTGGTAGCCCGTATGCCACCGGTCGTACACGAAGCCACAGCCTACGCGGCGGTGTACAAATTTGACTGGTTCTCCGCGACCGGTACCGCGATTCTGTTTGCCGCCCTGCTGTCTATCGTCTGGTTGAAGATGAAGCCGTCCGCTGCGCTGCAGACCTTTGGCAACACGCTGAAAGATCTGGCGCTACCGATCTATTCCATCGGGATGGTGCTGGCATTCGCATTTATCTCTAACTACTCCGGGCTTTCATCAACCCTGGCGTTGGCCCTGGCGCACACTGGCAGCGCGTTTACTTTCTTCTCGCCGTTCCTCGGTTGGCTGGGGGTATTCCTGACCGGGTCCGACACCTCATCTAACGCCCTGTTTGCCGCCCTGCAGGCCACCGCGGCTCAGCAAATCGGCGTTTCGGATGTGCTGATGGTGGCGGCAAATACCACCGGCGGCGTGACCGGCAAGATGATCTCTCCACAGTCTATCGCTATCGCCTGTGCGGCAGTGGGATTAGTGGGGAAAGAGTCTGATCTGTTCCGCTTTACCGTGAAACATAGCCTGATTTTCACCTGTATGGTGGGGGTGATTACCACCCTGCAGGCTTATGTCTTAACCTGGATGATTCCATGATTGTGATGCCCAGACGCCTGTCAGACGAGGTCGCATCTCGTGTGCGGGCGCTGATTGAAGAACAACAGCTGGAGGCGGGCATGAAGTTGCCCGCTGAGCGCCAGTTGGCCGTACAGCTCGGCGTGTCGCGCAACTCGCTGCGCGAGGCGTTAGCAAAGCTGGTGAGTGAAGGCGTGTTGATCAGCCGTCGCGGCGGCGGGACGTTTGTTCGCTGGCAGCATGAAGCCTGGTCTGAACAAAACATCGTTCAGCCGCTGAAAACCCTGCTGGCGGACGATCCTGATTACAGCTTCGATATTCTGGAAGCCCGCCACGCCATTGAAGCCAGTACCGCCTGGCACGCAGCCATGCGGGCCACCAGCGCCGACAAAGAGAAGATCAGACTCTGTTTCGAGGCTACGCAAAGCGAAGATCCAGATCTCGCCTCACAGGCGGACGTGCGCTTTCATCTCGCCATTGCGGAAGCCTCGCATAACGTGGTGCTGTTACAGACCATGCGCGGTTTCTTCGACGTATTGCAGTCTTCGGTAAAACAGAGCCGCCAACGTATGTATCTTGTGCCGCCCGTATTTTCACAGCTTACAGAACAACATCAGGCCGTGCTGGACGCCATTGTCGCCGGTGATGCTGATGGCGCGCGTAAGGCCATGATGGCGCACCTCAGCTTTGTCCACACCACGATTAAACAATTTGACGAAGATCAGGCCCGTCAGGCGCGTATAACCCGCCTGCCCGGTGACCCTGGTGAGAATAGCAGGGAGAACAACACATGATTATTTCAGCAGCCAGCGACTATCGCGCCGCAGCCCAACGTATTTTGCCCCCTTTCTTGTTCCACTACATTGACGGCGGCGCGTATGCAGAGCGCACTCTGCGCCGCAACGTCGAAGACCTGTCGGAAGTGGCGCTGCGCCAGCGTGTGCTGAAGAATATGTCCGATCTGAGCCTCGAGACAAAGCTGTTCAACGAAACGCTCTCCATGCCCGTGGCCCTCGCGCCTGTCGGCCTGTGCGGAATGTATGCGCGCCGGGGCGAAGTGCAAGCCGCCGCTGCCGCTGACGCCAAAGGCATTCCGTTTACGCTTTCCACGGTTTCCGTATGTCCAATTGAAGAAGTCGCTCCGACCATCAAGCGTCCGATGTGGTTTCAGTTATATGTTCTGCGCGATCGTGGCTTTATGCGTAACGCCCTGGAACGCGCCAAAGCGGCTGGCTGCTCTACGTTGGTCTTTACCGTCGATATGCCTACGCCTGGCGCACGCTACCGTGACGCCCATTCCGGGATGAGCGGTCCCAACGCCGCGCTGCGCCGTTACTGGCAAGCGGTTACCCATCCGCAGTGGGCATGGGACGTGGGCCTGAACGGTCGCCCACATGACTTAGGTAATATCTCAACCTATCTTGGCAAACCTACCGGCCTTGAGGATTACATTGGCTGGCTGGCGAATAACTTCGATCCGTCGATTTCCTGGAAAGACCTCGAGTGGATCCGTGAATTCTGGGACGGCCCGATGGTGATCAAAGGGATCCTCGATCCGGAAGATGCCCGCGATGCCGTCCGTTTCGGCGCGGATGGTATTGTCGTTTCTAACCACGGTGGCCGCCAGTTAGATGGCGTGCTGTCTTCTGCTCGCGCGCTGCCCGCCATTGCCGATGCGGTGAAAGGCGATATCACCATTCTGGCAGACAGCGGTATCCGTAACGGTCTGGACGTTGTGCGCATGATTGCACTGGGTGCGGATAGCGTGCTGCTGGGGCGTGCTTATCTGTACGCACTTGCAACCCACGGTCAGGCCGGGGTGGCGAACCTGCTGAACCTAATTGAGAAAGAGATGAAAGTGGCGATGACCCTGACCGGTGCGAAATCGATTAACGAAATCAGCCGCGATTCGCTGGTACAGGAGCTGGGTCAGAACCTTCCTGCTGCATTAGCGCCTCTGGCCCAAGGTAGCGCTGCGTAACACTCTCCCCCCGTAAAATCGCGTTTTCTGCATGGTCGGCCTGTTCTCAGTCCGGCCATTTTTTATGCGAAAAAATAACGACCAGTTAACATTTACAACCAATATATTTGACAACTTTTTATCCAACCGCCAAATGTATATACAAGCTAATGCAAGGGCATTTTATACAGATACCCAAATAATTCGAGCTGCAGGAAGGCGGCAACGCAGCGAATCTCAGGAGCGTACATAAGTACGTGACTGGGGTGAGCGAGGAAAGCCAACGCACATGCAGCTTGAAGTATGACGGGTAGATAACAACCATCATAACTGGCGAGGGTGACATGGCTTATTCCGGTAAAGTGAATATCCAGCAGGCGATAGACGATAGTCCTTTTTCACGCTTTCATTGGGTGATTATTGTCCTGGGCTTTCTGGTGTTAGCCATTGACGGCTTCGATACCGCGGCGATGGGTTATATTGCGCCCACGCTCTCTGCCGACTGGGGCATCCAGAAGCAGGATCTCGGGCCTGTTTTAAGCGCCGCATTATTGGGTCTCTCATTTGGCGCATTATTAGCCGGACCGATTTCCGATCGGATGGGCCGTAAGCGCGTTCTGGTCTTTTCCTGTTTGTTCTTTGGTCTCGCCAGTCTCGGCACCGCCTATGCACAGACGCTGAATATGTTGACCTTCTGGCGCTTTCTCACCGGGCTTGGACTCGGCGCGGCAATGCCTAATGCCATTACCCTGGTGTCAGAATTTGCGCCCAAACGCTGCCGTTCGATGGCAATAAACACCATGTATTGCGGCTTTCCGTTAGGGGCTGCGGGCGGTGGCGTCATCTCCTCCTGGCTGATCCCCAACTACGGCTGGCACAGCGTGCTGCTCGCTGGCGCAATCGCCCCGCTGACGCTCACTGTGCTGTTAGTGCTGTTCCTACCGGAGTCGGTTAAGTATTTGGTGCACCGTGGTAAAAGCGTTGCGCAGGTGAAACGTATTGCCCAACGCTTTATGTCGGGCAGTCTGGAACAGGTCACCCAGTTTTATCTGGATGAAGACAAGGTTACGGTCAAAAAAGGCAGCGTGGCGCAATTGTTCAGTATGCCCTGGCTGCCGGGCACGCTGATGCTGTGGCTGACCTACTTTATGGGGCTGGTTATCTATTACGTACTGCTGAGCTGGATGCCAACCCTGATGTTGGGCATGGGCTATCCACTGGCGGAATCGGCCTGGTTAACCTCACTGTTTACCTTCGGCGGTACGGCGGGGATCCTGCTGGCCGGTTGGTTAATGGATCGCTGGGAAGCACATAAAGTGGTGTCACTCGGCTTTATCCTGACGATGCTGTTTGCCCTCGCCCTCGGTTTTGAGCATAACCATATCATCCTGTTCGGCGCCCTGATCTTCCTGATGGGGATTACCATGAACGGTGCGCAGTCCGGGCTACAGACGCTGGCTGCGACGTTCTATCCTACCCACTGCCGCGCGACGGGTATTGCGTGGATGCAGGGAGTGGGCCGATTCGGCGGCGTGGCCGGAACGATGATGAGCGCCCAGCTGCTTTCCCTGCAATGGCAGGCTGATAGTATCTTAATGTTCCTTAGCCTTCCCGCGCTGCTCGCTGCTGCGGCGACAATTTACAAACTGCAACGCTATAAACCGCACGCGCTGACCGTCGCATAGTACCCGCTCTTTCTGCTATTCTGCCCCCCGTTATTAAGGGGGCAGTATGCTTAACATCGTTTTATTCGAACCAGAAATCCCGCCAAATACCGGCAATATTATCCGTCTTTGCGCCAATACCGGCTTTCGTCTGCATATTATTGAGCCGATGGGCTTTACCTGGGACGACAAGCGCCTGCGTCGTGCGGGGCTGGATTATCATGAATTTACCGCCGTGCTGCGCCACCCTGATTACGCCGCCTTCGTCGCCGCAGAAAACCCGCAGCGTCTGTTTGCCCTGACCACCAAAGGTACGCCAGCGCACAGCGCGGTAAGTTATCAGGATGGGGATTATCTTATGTTTGGCCCGGAAACACGCGGTCTGCCAGCCAGTATCCTCGACGCTCTGCCGGCCGAACAAAAAATTCGTATTCCGATGATGCCGGACAGTCGTAGCATGAACCTGTCAAATGCGGTGTCGGTGGTGGTGTATGAGGCCTGGCGCCAGTTGGGATATCCTGGCGCGGTATTGCGTAGTTGATTTGTCGGATGGCGGCTGACGGCTGACGCCTTATCCGACCTACAAATACCACGTAGGCCCAGTAAACGCAGCGCCACCGTGCATGGCTCGAAATCAGATGCCGTCGCCGTACTCGAACGTATGATGTATCCCGTTGAAATGCTGATCCATATCCATGGACGGCTTATCGCTGTCAGGTTTGCCGACAATGCGTGCCGGAACGCCTGCGGCGGTAGTGTGTGGCGGTACGGGTTGTAAAACGACGGAACCCGCGCCAATCTTTGCGCCGCGTCCGACTTCAATGTTGCCGAGAATTTTCGCGCCCGCGCCAATCATCACCCCTTCACGAATTTTTGGATGACGATCGCCGCCCGCTTTACCGGTCCCGCCAAGCGTAACGGATTGCAAAATAGAGACATCGTTTTCAATTACAGCGGTTTCACCCACCACAATACCGGTGGCGTGATCGAGCATAATCCCACGGCCAATTTTTGCCGCCGGATGAATATCTACCTGGAAAGAAACAGATACCTGATTTTGCAGGAAGATTGCCAGCGCCTGACGCCCCTGATGCCATAGCCAGTGGCCGATGCGGTAGGCCTGAAGCGCATGAAAGCCCTTCAGATACAGAAGTGGGGTGGAATATTTGTCGACGGCCGGGTCGCGCGTGCGTACCGCCTGGATATCACAAGCCGCCGAAGCAATCATTTCAGGATCGGCCGCGTAGGCCTCTTCCACGACTTCGCGAATCGCAATGGCAGGCATGATTGGAGACGCGAGCTTATTCGCCAGCATATAGCTCAGCGCGCTGCCGAGGTTTTCATGCTTGAGCAGCGTTGCGTGGTAAAAACTGGCCAGCATAGGCTCACATTCCGCCAGTGCCCGGGCTTCCGCTTTAATGTTTTTCCAGACGATATCCAGTTCTTCACACGGCATTGCGTACTCCAGAAGGTAGCAAAACGACCGACCCGTTCTTCGCGGGTCGGGTCGTTATATTCAACAGTTCCTTACAGCTAGTGGCGGCTCAGCTCATCCTTGCGTGCACGGCCTAATAACGTTAATGCTGCCTCGCGCGCGTTTTTTCCGCAATACAATACTTGATAAATTTCCTCGGTTATTGGCATCTCAACACCAAAACGGTGCGCCAATTCACGAACTTCTTTCGTATTGCGGTAGCCTTCCACCACCTGACCAATCTTGTCCTGCGCACCCTGCACGTCCATCCCCTGGCCGAGCATCATGCCAAATCGACGGTTGCGCGACTGGTTGTCGGTACAGGTCAGCACCAGATCGCCTAAACCCGCCATCCCCATAAAGGTGGCAGGATCGGCACCCAGCGCCGCGCCAAGACGCGACATTTCGGTCAGTCCACGGGTGATCAATGCGGTTCGCGCATTTGCGCCAAAACCGATGCCGTCGGACATCCCCGCACCAATCGCAATGACGTTTTTCACCGCGCCGCCAAGCTGCACGCCAATGAAATCCGGGTTGCTATAAACGCGGAAGCTTTTGCCGCAGTGCAGCAACTGCTGGAGATCGTCAGCGAAAGTATCGTCCGTTGAGGCCAGAGAAATCGCCGTCGGCATACCCGCCGCCAGCTCTTTGGCGAACGTCGGGCCGGAGATGACCGCCAGCGGAATAGAATCCCCCAGCGCTTCACGCGCCACATCCTGCAGCAGACGCCCTGTTTCCGCTTCCAGACCTTTTGTCGCCCAGACCAGACGCGCATCAGGACGCATTAGCGGTTTGATGTTACGCAGCACTTCGCCAAAGACGTGGCTCGGCACCACCACCAGAATATTACGGCTGGCGGCCAGCGCAGTGGCTAAATCACTTTCCAGGCGCAGCGTGTCGGGAAAAGGCACATCAGGGAGGAACGCGACGTTGCAGCGATCGTGCTCAAGGGTCGCGATATGTTTTGGATCATGGCCCCACAGCACAACCTGATGGCCATTTCTTGCCAGGGTAATGGCAAGAGCGGTGCCGTACGAGCCGGCACCAATCACAGTCATTGAAGCATTACTTTGGTTCATCAGGCATCCTGATGTTCTTCAGTACCTTCGCCAGCCTGCTGCTGTAAATAGTTCATGAACAGCGCATCAAAGTTGACCGGCGCAAGGTTCAGTTGCGGGAACGTACCGCGTGAAACCAGGCTAGTGATGCATTCGCGGGCATACGGGAACAGAATGTTCGGGCAGTATGCGCCGAGGCAATGCGCCATCTGAGTCCCTTCGATACCACTGATGGAGAAAATACCGCCCTGCTGAACTTCACACAGGAACGCCGTTTCTTCGCCAAGAGAAGCCGTTACGGTGACACGCAGCACTACTTCATACACGTCATCTGCCAGTTGGGTAGATGCGGTATCAAGATCAAGTTTAACCTCTGGCTGCCAATCTTTCTGGAAAACATGCGGTGCATTTGGCGCTTCGAAAGATACATCCTTGGTATAGATACGTTGGATCTGGAAAGCCATTTCAGTGTTATTTTGTTCTGACATGTTTAGAAAACCCTTAGTGTTGTCCTTTAAATAAATACTTTCAGTACGCCTTATCGCAGCAGGGGATCCAGTCCACCACGCGCATCCAACGCATACAAGTCGTCACAACCGCCAATGTGCTGTGCATCAATAAAAATCTGCGGAACCGTCGTACGGCCACTGCGTTTGATCATCTCTTCACGCTTTACGGCATCGCCGTCAATCGGAAGTTCCTGGAAACTCACACCCTTGCTGTTCAACAGCGCTTTTGCGCGATGGCAAAACGGGCAGGTTGCTTTGGTATAGATCTCAATATTGGCCATGACTTATCTCCAGTGTTCTTTTTACCCAGCGGCATGAAAGAAGACGGGTAAATTACTTGCCGCGAACCAGTGGCAGATTCTCACCACTCCAGCCCGCTACGCCGTCTTTCAGTACGGATACCTGCTCAAAACCGGCTTTAATCAGCGCAGTTGCTGAATCCTGGCACTGCATGCCTGAACCATCAACCACAATCACAGGTTTGTTTTTGTGTTTTTCAAGTTCGCCAAAATTGTTGGCTTTGATTTCGCTCGGCAGCAGGTTAGTGGAGCCTGCGATATGGCCTTTGCGGAAGTCGTCGCGCTGGCGTAAATCCACAACAACGGCGTCTTCTTTGTTGATGAGACGTGTAGCTTCGCCGCGAGTAATCACCTTCACTTTTGAGGTCAGGCTCTTAAACGTGGTAAATAATACAGCCGCCAGTAACGCAATCCAGGCGATACTCAAGACAGGGTGGCGACTAACAAATTGCATAATTTCTTGCATGGGGGGTAACAACTCCCGACTCAGTGATTAAAAAAACCAGGAAAGGAGTATACCTGCGCGTTGGCGCAAATACAGCCAGAGCGTGCATTGGATTGCATTTTTGCGGGGCGCTACGGAAAAAAAAATGTAAATCGGTGTTCCCCCTGGCACGCGATCCCCCATTATTTGATCTTCGGGGGCTACTTTATCGATTCAGCTGTAGTAAAATTACGCAATTATTTTTTATCTATTGAGTGTGAGGTTGTCGCAATGTCGGTTTCTGAAAAACCTATGGTACTGGTGATTCTGGATGGCTACGGCTATCGCGAAGACAGCCAGGATAACGCCATTTTTAGTGCTAAAACCCCGGTAATGGATGCACTGTGGGCAAAACGTCCGCATACCCTGATTGATGCGTCTGGTCTGGAAGTCGGCCTGCCCGATCGCCAGATGGGCAACTCCGAAGTGGGTCACGTCAACCTGGGCGCGGGCCGTATCGTGTATCAGGACCTTACCCGTCTGGATGTCGAAATCAAAGAACGTACTTTCTTCGCTAACCCGGTGCTGACCCACGCGGTCGACCAGGCAAAAAATGCCGGAAAAGCGGTACACATCATGGGTCTGCTCTCTGCTGGCGGCGTTCACAGCCATGAAGATCACATCATGGCGATGGTAGAACTGGCCGCTGAACGCGGTGCGGAAAAAATCTATCTGCACGCTTTCCTTGATGGTCGTGATACCCCGCCGCGCAGCGCTGAACATTCCCTGCAGAAATTCGAAGAGAAATTTGCCGCCCTGGGCAAAGGTCGCGTAGCGTCCATCATCGGTCGTTACTACGCCATGGACCGCGACAACCGTTGGGATCGCGTAGAACAGGCTTACGATCTGATGACGCTGGCAAAGGGCGAGTTCCAGTTCGCTACGGCGGTTGAAGGCCTGCAGGCTGCTTATGCCCGCGACGAAAACGACGAATTCGTCAAAGCGACCGTGATCCGTGCCGAAGGTCAGGCAGATGCAGCTATGGAAGACGGCGATACGCTGATTTTCATGAACTTCCGTGCTGACCGTGCGCGTGAAATCACTCGCGCATTTGTTAACGCTGATTTCGACGGCTTCGCCCGTAAGAAAGTCGTTAACCTCAACTTTGTGATGCTGACCGAATACGCGGCAGACATCAAAACTGCGGTTGCTTACCCACCAGCATCTCTGGCCAACACCTTTGGCGAGTGGATGGCGAAGAACGAAAAAACGCAGCTGCGTATTTCCGAAACTGAAAAATATGCGCACGTAACCTTCTTCTTCAACGGCGGTGTAGAAGAGCCGTTCAAAGGCGAAGACCGTATTCTAATCAACTCTCCGAAAGTCGCTACCTACGATCTGCAGCCGGAAATGAGTTCTGCTGAACTGACCGAGAAGCTGGTTGCAGCGATTGAGAGTGGTAAATACGACACCATCATTTGTAACTACCCGAACGGCGACATGGTTGGCCACACCGGGGTGATGGAAGCAGCGGTTAAAGCGGTTGAAGCGCTGGACCATTGCGTTGAGCAGGTAGCGAAAGCCGTTGAATCCGTTGGTGGACAGCTGCTGATCACCGCAGACCACGGTAACGCAGAGCAAATGCGCGATCCGTCTACTGGCCAGGCGCATACCGCGCATACCAACCTGCCGGTTCCGCTGATTTATGTCGGTGGTAAAAACGTAAAAGCGGTCGAAGGCGGTAAACTTTCGGATATCGCCCCGACGATGCTGACACTGATGGGTATGGAAATCCCGCAAGAGATGACTGGTAAGCCGCTGTTCATCGTGGAATAATCCCTCCCCATGAGGGGAAAGGCGATTAATACCATCACTCGGGCCGTGAAACTGCCAAAGTTTTCAGTCAGGCCCTTGTTCTACGCCAGCGCGCTTAGCGCTGGCGTATTGCTGTGCGCCTTTTCCGCCCACGCGGACGAACGCGATCAGCTCAAATCTATTCAGGCCGATATCGCGGCAAAAGAACGCGCGGTACGCCAACAGCAACAACAACGTTCCACTCTCCTCGCTCAGCTTAAAGCTCAGGAACAGGCTATTGCCGTCGCCGCAAGGCAACTGCGCGAAACACAAAACTCATTGGCACAGCTGAATGCACAAATCGCTGAGA
Source organism: Citrobacter sp. wls714 (assembly GCF_005281025.1). Classification (NCBI taxonomy): domain Bacteria; kingdom Pseudomonadati; phylum Pseudomonadota; class Gammaproteobacteria; order Enterobacterales; family Enterobacteriaceae; genus Citrobacter; species Citrobacter sp. wls714. The sequence continues at coordinate 25,415 of NZ_SZWZ01000024.1, forward strand.
TGAACGCCGCGCTCGCGAAGCTGGAAAAGCAGCGGGCAGCGCAAGAGCGCAGCCTGGCAGCACAGTTAGACGCCGCGTTTCGCCAGGGTGAACACACCGGTATTCAGCTCATCCTCAGCGGCGAAGAAAGCCAGCGCGGACAGCGCCTGCAGGCCTATTTCGGCTACCTGAACCAGGCGCGGCAAGAAACTATCGCGCAGCTGAAACAAACCCGCGAAGAGGTCGACTCGCAAAAAGCCGAGCTGGAAGATAAGCAGAGCGAACAGCAGACCCTGCTGTACGAACAACGCGCTCAGCAGGCTAAGCTGGAGCAGGCGCGTAACGAACGCCAGAAAACACTGTCGGGTCTGGAATCATCAATTCAACAGGGCCAGCAGCAACTGGGCGAAATGCGCGCTAACGAATCCCGTCTGCGCAACAGCATTGCTCGCGCCGAAGCCGCGGCCAAAGCGCGCGCGGAACGTGAAGCGCGCGAGGCGCAGGCCGTACGTGATAAGCAGAAGGATGCGTCACGAAAAGGCTCGACCTACAAGCCGACCGAAAGCGAAAAATCACTGATGTCCCGTACCGGTGGCCTGGGTTCGCCGCGCGGCCAGGCATTCTGGCCCGTTCGTGGCCCAACGCTGCATCGTTATGGCGAACAACTGCAGGGTGAGCTACGTTGGAAGGGTATGGTTATTGGCGCATCCGAAGGCACCGAAGTTAAAGCCATTGCCGATGGTCGCGTCATTCTGGCGGACTGGCTGCAGGGCTATGGCCTGGTGGTGGTGGTTGAGCACGGTAAAGGCGATATGAGCCTGTACGGTTATAACCAGAGCGCGCTGGTCAGCGTCGGTACGCAGGTTCGCGCCGGGCAGCCTATTGCACTTGTGGGTAGCAGCGGCGGTCAGGGCAGGCCGGCACTCTATTTCGAAATTCGTCGCCAGGGTCAGGCGGTCAATCCACAGCCGTGGTTGGGAAGATAAGTTTTGCCTCAATTTCGTCGTCAATTACTCTCTCTTGCCAGCGTGCTGGCCTTCGTAACACCTGTTTTTGCTGGCAAACTCGCCATCGTTATTGATGATTTCGGCTATCGTCCACAAACTGAAAATCAAGTACTGGCGATGCCTTCCACCATCTCGGTTGCCGTTCTCCCTAATGCCCCACACGCGCGTGAAATGGCGATTAAAGCGCATAACAGCGGGCATGAAGTGTTAATCCATCTGCCGATGGCGCCGCTGAGCAAACAACCGTTAGAGAAAGATACTTTGCGCCCGGAAATGAGCAGCGAAGAGATTGAGCGCATTATTCGCGACGCGGTAAGTAAAGTGCCGAATGCCGTGGGGCTGAACAACCATATGGGTAGCGCGATGACTTCCAGCCTGTTTGGCATGCAGAAGGTGATGCAGGCGCTGGAGCGTTACGATCTCTACTTTCTGGACAGCATGACTATCGGCAACAGCCAGGCCATGCGCGCAGCGTCAGGAACCGGTGTGAAGGTCATCAAACGCAAAGTCTTCCTGGATGACACACAAAATGAAGCTGACATTCGTCGTCAGTTTACTCGCGCCGTCGATCTTGCACGCCGCAACGGCTCAGCAATCGCCATTGGTCACCCTCACCCTTCCACGGTGCGAGTATTACAGCAGATGCTTTATAATCTGCCAGCCGATATTACGCTGGTTCGCCCGAGCAGTCTGCTCAATGAACCGCAGGTCGATACCTCCAGACCCAACCTCACGCCGCCGAATAACAGCGCACCACGTAATCCTTTCCGTGGTGTGAAATTGTGCAAACCGAAACAGCCGTTAGAACCCATTTACGCCAGTCGATTCTTCACCGTACTCGGTGAAAGCATCACCCAAAGTACGCTGGTGCAGTATATGCGCCTGCAGTGGCAGGGCTGGCAATAATCAGTCGTTAAGTTCCAGCGTTAAATGGGCCAGGCGGCGCGGCGTCAGTGATTTATCGCGCCACTGGCTAAAACGGATGGCCCACAGCAGCACCTGATAACCCAGCTTAACGCTGCAGATATTACTTACCATCCGTTTGAACATACCCGACACAAATACTTCAGCAATCATACGCTGGCGGATTTTTTCGTCCGGCTCTTTACGTATGCAATGACAAACGCGTAGCGCTTCGTAAATCACCTGCTGTTTGAATTCCGGGTAAATGGGAATGCGCCCGGCGTACTCGTGATTCATCTTGTCGAGCAGGCGGGTAATTTTGATGTAGTGGCGCTGATAGGCGAGGTTCTTCAGCCCGGTACGCGGCAGACGGCTGACGGACGCGCCGTGCAGAAAGTATTTGTACAATGGAACTTCCGTGTAGCGCGCGCGTTTGGCGTTAAACATAAATTCCGTGGTCCAGATGATATCCTGGTGGTGCAGGCCAGACAGGAAGGTCAGCCCCGCGTCGCGGATCGTCTGATGACGATATACGCCCATCCAGACAACATGCCGCCAGCGGCGGCTGGCTAACGCTTTTCTTAACCAGTCCGGTCCGGTCATCACGTCAGTAGAACGTATACGATCGGTAGGAATGGATGCCCATGTATGCCCCGTCTCCGCAATACACCAATCGGCATTGCACTGCGCCACATCCAGATTGTCCTGCAGCGCCATATTCATCAACGTTTCATACATTTCCGGATAAGCAATATCATCGCCGTCAACATAAGCGATGTACTCACCCCTGGCGACTTCCATCCCGGTATTACGCGCCGCTGAGACTCCCCCGTTCCGCCGATGCAGTAGATGAACGTGCGGATAACGATCCGCATATGCCTGTGCGAGCTGCGCAGAGTTATCCGTAGAGCCATCATTAACAATGATGATCTCCAGATTTTTCCACGTTTGCGCAATCAGCGAATCCATACACGCAATGAATGGTTCACCCGTATTGTAGAGCGGCATAATGACGCTCAATAGGCCGGGGGTATAGGTCATGTCAAATCCTGCCAAACAGTATAATTAACGGCAATTTCTAACATATTTAGCGGTAAATCTTCAGAGAAAATTTCTCAAAACTTTAGCGGAAAATGCGCCGGATGAGTGAGTGCAGCAAACAAAAAAATCCCCGGAGAGTTAACGATAGTCAACATCCGGGGATTACATACAGAATCCACTACGTGGATACGGTTAATCCCAGCTCAGGATCACTTTCCCTGACTGGCCTGAACGCATCGCGTCAAAGCCTTGCTGGAATTCATCGATCGAGAATCGATGGGTGATGATTGGCGACAAATCCAGACCAGACTGAATCAGTGCAGCCATTTTGTACCAGGTTTCAAACATCTCGCGACCGTAGATACCTTTAATAAACAGCCCCTTAAAGATAACCTTTGTCCAGTCGATAGACATATCTGACGGAGGGATCCCCAGCATAGCAATACGCCCACCGTGGTTCATGGTGTCCAGCATAGTGCGAAACGCTGGCGGCGCACCGGACATCTCCAGGCCTACATCAAACCCTTCGGTCATGCCCAGCTCAGCCATCACGTCGGTCAGATTTTCTTTCGATACGTTGACCGCGCGGGTGATGCCCATTTTGCGTGCCAGCTCAAGACGATACTCATTCACGTCGGTGATCACCACGTGGCGTGCGCCAACGTGCTTCGCGACCGCCGCCGCCATAATACCGATTGGACCCGCGCCGGATACCAGCACATCTTCACCCACCAGATCGAACGACAGCGCCGTGTGCACCGCATTACCGAATGGATCGAAGATAGACGCCAGATCGTCGGAGATATTGTCCGGAATTTTAAACGCGTTAAATGCAGGGATCACCAGGTATTGTGCAAAACAACCAGGACGGTTTACACCGACACCGGTCGTATTGCGGCACAGGTGAGTACGCCCACCACGGCAGTTACGGCAATGGCCACAGGTGATATGGCCTTCGCCAGAAACGCGATCGCCGATTTTAAAGCCTTTGACTTCCTGACCGATGCCAACAACTTCGCCGACATATTCATGCCCCACGACCATCGGCACCGGGATGGTTTTTTGCGACCAGTCATCCCAGTTATAAATGTGAACGTCAGTCCCGCAGATGGCTGTTTTACGGATTTTAATCAGCAAATCGTTATGGCCGACTTCCGGTTCAGGAACGTCGGTCATCCAAATGCCCTCTTCCGCTTTCAGTTTGGATAACGCTTTCATTTCACATCCTCAGGCAATAACGCCCAGTTGTTTACCAATGCGTGTGAACGCCTCAACAGCACGCGTAATCTGCTCAGGGGTATGCGCTGCAGACATCTGAGTACGGATACGCGCCTGGCCTTTTGGAACCACTGGATAGAAGAATCCAGTAACGTAAATCCCCTCTTTTTGCAGTTCACGGGCAAACTCTTGCGCCACCACCGCATCACCCAGCATAACCGGGATAATCGCGTGGTCCGCACCGGCTAACGTAAAGCCTGCGGCAGACATTTGCTCGCGGAACTGCCGCGCGTTCGCCCACAGGCGATCGCGCAGTTCGCTACCTTCCTCGACCATTTCCAGCACTTTAATGGAAGCAGCCACAATCGCCGGAGCCAGTGAGTTGGAGAACAGATACGGACGTGAACGCTGGCGCAGCCACTCCACCACTTCCTTACGGGCTGCGGTATAGCCGCCGGATGCGCCGCCAAGCGCTTTGCCCAGCGTGCCGGTGATGATGTCGACACGGCCCATCACATCACAGTATTCATGCGAACCACGGCCATTTTCGCCGACGAAGCCAACCGCATGGGAATCATCGACCATCACCAGCGCATCGTACTTATCCGCCAGATCGCAGACGCCTTTCAGGTTCGCGATCACGCCATCCATAGAGAACACGCCATCGGTGGCGATCAGGACATGACGGGCCCCCGCTTCACGCGCTTCTTTCAGACGCGCTTCCAGCTCGACCATGTCGTTGTTGGCGTAACGGAAACGCTTTGCTTTACACAGACGAACGCCGTCAATGATTGAAGCATGGTTCAGGGCATCGGAGATGATCGCGTCTTCTGCGCCCAACAGCGTTTCAAACAGGCCGCCGTTGGCGTCAAAGCAGGAAGAGTAAAGGATGGCATCTTCCATACCGAGGAAATCCGCCAGTTTTTGCTCCAGTTGCTTATGGCTGTCCTGGGTCCCGCAAATAAAGCGTACCGAAGCCATACCAAACCCGTGAGAATCCATACCCGCTTTTGCCGCTGCAATCAGTTCCGGGTGGTTAGCCAGCCCCAAATAATTGTTCGCACAAAAGTTAATGACGTGGCTTCCGTCTGCCACGGTGATATCCGCCTGCTGGGCAGATGTAATAATGCGCTCTTCTTTAAACAATCCTTCCGCACGTGCGGTTTCGAGATCGTTGGTTAACTGTTTGTAAAAATCCCCACGCATTTCAATTCTCCAGACTGGGCAAATTTCAGCACATATTACCCAAAGCTATACATTGATACGAGATGACGCATCATCACTTCTTCAAAATGAAGCATAAATCACGCGTACCCGCACAGCTTATCGGTGAATGGCTGAAGCCTGGACCATGTAGTGATATGATAGAAGTATTCGTGTCTGAGATTGTCTCTGACTCCATAATTCGAAGGTTACATTTATGATCATCGTTACCGGCGGCGCGGGCTTTATCGGCAGCAACATCGTTAAGTCCCTGAATGATAAAGGCATCACCGATATTCTGGTGGTGGACAACCTGAAAGACGGCACTAAATTTGTTAACCTGGTGGACCTGAATATTGCTGACTACATGGATAAGGAAGACTTCCTGATCCAGATTATGGCTGGCGAAGATTTCGGCGATATCGAAGCGATTTTCCACGAAGGCGCATGCTCCTCCACCACCGAGTGGGATGGCAAGTATATGATGGATAACAATTATCAATACTCCAAAGAGCTGCTGCACTACTGCCTGGAGCGTGAAATTCCGTTCCTGTACGCCTCTTCCGCCGCGACTTACGGCGGTCGTACATCTGATTTCATCGAATCCCGTGAATATGAGAAACCACTGAATGTCTATGGCTACTCAAAATTCCTGTTCGACGAATACGTGCGCCAGATCCTGCCAGAAGCCAACTCTCAGATTGTTGGCTTCCGCTATTTCAACGTCTACGGACCGCGTGAAGGCCACAAAGGCAGCATGGCAAGCGTCGCTTTCCACCTCAACACCCAGCTTAACAATGGCGAAACACCAAAACTGTTCGAAGGCAGTGAAAACTTCAAACGTGATTTCGTTTATGTTGGCGATGTGGCGGCGGTAAATCTGTGGTTCCTCGAAAACGGGGTTTCCGGCATCTTTAACCTCGGTACCGGGCGCGCGGAATCTTTCCAGGCCGTTGCCGATGCAACGCTGGCGTACCATAAAAAAGGCAGCATTGAGTACATTCCATTCCCGGAAAAACTGAAAGGCCGCTACCAGGCATTTACCCAGGCAGATCTGACTAACCTGCGCGCAGCGGGCTATGACAAGCCGTTTAAGACCGTTGCCGAAGGCGTAACGGAATATATGGCCTGGCTGAACCGCGACGCGTAAGAAGTTAGCATGAAAATACTGGTGATCGGCCCGTCATGGGTGGGCGACATGATGATGTCGCAAAGTCTCTATCGCACGCTCAAGGCGCGCTATCCCCAGGCGATAATCGACGTGATGGCACCGGCGTGGTGCCGTCCGCTGCTGTCGCGTATGCCTGAAGTCAACGAAGCCATCGCCATGCCGCTGGGACATGGCGCGCTGGAGATCGGCGAGCGCCGTAAGCTTGGTCATAGCCTGCGTGAGAAACGCTATGATCGCGCCTGGGTGCTGCCTAATTCGTTTAAATCCGCTCTGGTGCCATTTTTTGCTGGCATTCCCCATCGTACCGGCTGGCGTGGCGAGATGCGCTACGGCCTGCTAAACGATGCGCGCGTGTTGGATAAAGAAGCATGGCCGTTGATGGTCGAGCGCTATGTGGCTCTGGCCTATGATAAAGGCGTGATGCTGACGGCCAAAGATTTGCCGCAGCCTCTGCTATGGCCGCAGTTGCAGGTCAGCGAAGGTGAAAAATCACTGACCTGTAGTCAGTTTTCTCTTTCTGCCGAACGTCCGATCATCGGTTTTTGCCCAGGTGCGGAATTTGGTCCGGCGAAACGCTGGCCACATTATCACTATGCGGAACTGGCGAAACAATTGATCGATGAAGGTCATCAGATTGTGCTGTTTGGCTCGGCAAAAGACCACGAAGCAGGAAATGAGATCCTCGCTACGCTGAGTGTTGAACAGCAGGCCTGGTGCCGTAATCTGGCGGGCGAAACGCAGCTGGAGCAAGCGGTCATTCTGCTCGCCGCCTGCAAAGCGGTTGTTACCAATGATTCTGGATTAATGCACGTTGCCGCCGCGTTGAATCGACCTCTGGTAGCATTGTATGGTCCAAGTAGTCCGGACTTTACCCCGCCGTTGTCGCACAAAGCGCGAGTCATCCGCCTGATTACGGGCTACCACAAGGTGCGTAAGGGCGATGCAGCAGAAGGTTATCACCAGAGCCTGATCGACATCACTCCTCAGCGCGTACTGGAAGAACTGAATGACCTGTTGTTACAAGAGGAAGCCTGACGGATGCGGGTTCTGATCGTTAAAACATCGTCTATGGGCGATGTGCTGCATACGTTGCCCGCATTAACCGATGCGCAGCAGGCCATACCGGATATTCACTTTGACTGGGTGGTGGAAGAAGGGTTCGCTCAGATCCCCTCCTGGCATTCGGCCGTTGACCGCGTGATACCGGTGGCGATCCGCCGCTGGCGTAAAGCGTGGTTTTCCGCGCCGATTAAAGCCGAGCGTAAAGCGTTTCGTGATGCCGTCCGTTTACAGCAGTATGACGCGATAATTGATGCCCAGGGGCTGGTAAAAAGCGCAGCACTGGTTACCCGTCTGGCACACGGGGTCAAGCATGGTATGGACTGGAGCACCGCCCGTGAACCGCTGGCGAGCCTGTTTTATAATCGCAAGCACCATATTGCCAGACAACAGCACGCCGTAGAACGTACGCGTGAATTGTTCGCAAAAAGTCTGGGATATACCAAACCGCAATCGCAGGGTGATTACGCTATCGCTCAGCATTTTTTGACGGAAGTAAATGCTGATACAGCGCAGTATGCGGTGTTTCTTCATGCCACGACCCGTGATGATAAGCACTGGCCGGAAGCCAACTGGCGGGAGCTGATTGGCCTGTTAAACAATACAGGCATACGCATTAAACTGCCCTGGGGAGCCGCGCATGAAGAAGCGCGTGCCAAGCGACTGGCGGAAGGGTTTACTTATGTTGATGTCCTGCCACGGATGAGTCTGGAGGAGGTCGCCCGCGTTCTGGCGGGGGCTAAATTTGTCGTGTCGGTTGATACAGGCCTGAGCCATTTAACCGCCGCATTGGATCGCCCCAATATAACGCTGTATGGCCCAACGGATCCGGGATTGATTGGGGGATATGGGAAAAACCAATATACACAACAGAGCCATTCCGGAAAATTGCAGGATCTGGATGCTAGTTTAGTCAACGCATCGCTGGTTGATAATAATTTGCTTTAACTTTAAGAGATGAACCATGCTTCACCAACACATGCTTTCTCGCTTTATATATAGTATAAAAAACAATCCATTCGATTTTATATACTTCTTATTTTATGTCGGGATACTTGCTACTTTAGGGATGGTACTGGTCAATCCGGATGAAGCACTGAAGATATTTATTTTCTCCACTGTTCTGTCTCTGCCTCTTATAGGTAAAAACTTAAAGCATGTATGCAGTAACAAAAAGAATCTGGTTTTGCCTTTTATGTTGCTACTCTTCGGTTTGCTGCAGATTATTTGGGTAGAAATATTTAAACAACCAGGCTCAGCTTTTACCGGAGCCTACCGCTCATACCAGAACGGTGGCAAAGTGATGCTATTTGCCGCACTGGTGATGGCCGCGCTAACATCGCGAGCGCCGTGTGCCAATAAAGCCCGCATCACCAGTATCTGGGTGATTGTTACAGCAATCGGTTTGTACCTTTTTGCGGGATATCAACTTGCCGGAGCAGCCGAACCTTTAAACTACCGCGTAGCACTTGGTTTTGAACACCAAACCGGCACAGCGTATGCGCTGACACTGATCGGCTTATTGGCGTCTCAGGCCATTATCAACCTGCGTATGAAACATACCGTTTCACTGTATCTGTTACATTTTTTGATCTCGCTGGCGGTTATCATTACCACGCAAACTCGGGCGGCGATTTTGGTATACCCGATCCTGAGCATCGGCCTGTTTCTCATACACCATCGCCACAACCGTGCCATGTTGTTTAAAGCATTATTGGGCTTCATGATACTGGTAGGTCTGGCGGCCATCCCTTTAAAGCCAGTACTTGAACATCGCTACCAGAATTTTATGCTGGATGTGCACTCTTACAGCCAGAACAATAGCAATACCTCTATTGGTGCGCGACTTGCGATGCAACGAGCAGGTATTGAGGCAGGGAAAGTACATCTCGGAGGGCAGTCACTTGAACAACGTAGTGCAGAAATTCAGCGACTTGCTGTAGAAGATAACTCGCTGCAAGGGGCAATTAAGTTCCTTGACGTCCATCTGCATAACGAAATCGTTGATACCTTTTCGCTGAAGGGCATCCCTGGTGTGATTGTGCTACTCTTGCTCTATACTGCCATGTTTTTAACAGCTTACTGGCAACGCAGTCCTCTGTTGTTCGTCATCTCAGGCGCTATCGCTATCTATGGCTTGAGTGATTTATTATTGTATGCCAAAGGTGAAGCCTTGAGCAGTGTGCTGGCGTTATGTGTAGCAGCAATGCTGAGCTCGAAATTCAACGAGAGAACAATGCCATGATTAACGCTTCAGGTTATTTGCTGAGCATAATTATACCTACTTATAACAATGCTGAACTCATCACAGCTACGTTGACATCGGTCCATCAGAGCATCACTGACGAGGTGGAGATAATAATTGTTAATGATGGTTCAACAGATTTAACGGAAGAGCGCATCAAGGCATTTTATCATGAGCATAACTGCAACAATGTAAAATATATAAGCCAGAAAAATCAAGGTGTTGCAATCACCCGCAACGTCGGATTGACCCAGGCAACGGGAAAGTATATTGGTTTTGTCGACAGCGATGACATTGTCTGTGCTGATTATTTCACTATCCTTCTCCCTAAACTTAGGGAGGGAAAATATGATATTGTGGAATTCAATTTAACTCGAAATATAAACAATCTGTATCAGAATAAACCTGGCGCAAAGAATACCCTGGCTCAACACGAAATTATTTTGGCTGATGATAACTATGCTCCCCTGTTGCCAACTTTTCGTGCCGGGCAATGGCATCTCATGACAAAAATTTTTCACCGCGACATTATTGGCAACGATCGATTCGAAGAACATCGTCGATATGAAGACATGATTTTTTGTCCCTTCCAATACTTTAAGTGTCATAACATATTAAAGATAGAGAATAAATTATATTACTATCGGGTAAATGAAAAAAGCATTACCGAAAATATTATTGATAGCGATGCGGACAGCATCTTCTTTGCTATGCGAAAAATGTATAACTATGTGAATGAAAATAACGAGAAACGTACCGTCGCCACATTAATGATCATCAATTGTTTTCTGGAAGGCCGCAAACTTTTACGCAAGAAAAAAGGCTACTATCGTTATAACGAAAGTATGTTGAATGACATTCAGAATGCGCTTGCGTGCTGCGATACAAAAATCGTTAAGAATAAAATAATCCTTAAGATGAAATACCCGCATATTGATCGTTCAATTTCTGAAATTAGATATAAGATACTATCCGCTTGCAAAAGTTTATTTTTTCGAAAGGGATTTTAACATGTTTGATAAAGTCGACCGTGTTCTTATTTGCAAGCTCAAATTTTATGGTGATGTTCTGTTAACAACACCTGTTATTGCCAGCATTCAGGCTCGTTATCCTCATGCTAAAATCGATCTGCTTCTTTATAAAGATACAAAATCAATTTTGGCAGCAAATGAAAGTATCAATGATTTTTATCTCATTGAGAAAAAGAAAGGCCTTTTAGATACAGTAAAAAATTATCTTTCAGTGCGTCAACAGCTGAAAAAAAATCACTATGACCTGATCGTTAACCTAACCGAGCAATGGCCGATTGGCGCTCTTGTTGCCTCCTTACGTCGCCCCTCAATTGCATTTGAGCGTGATAAGAAACAATGGAACAATCTTTTTGCACGTGTTACACCGATGACTGGCACGCACATAGTTGAACAAAATCTATCCATTTTAAAGGGTATCGGGTTTAGCGAAGCAGATCTGAAAAAAGAGATGTCACTGCACTATCGCCAGGATGATTACCACCATTTGGTTTACCAACTTCCGGCATTATCTTCACAAAAATATGTCGTTATTCAACCTACTGCCAGACAAGAATTTAAATGTTGGGATGATGATAAATTCGCCCATGTGATTGACCATCTGCATCAGCGTGGTCTGCATGTTTACCTCACCTGTGGGCCAGCACAAAGTGAGCAACAGCAAGTCCAGCGCATTGCTGAACTGTGTCAATCTGCCCCTGACCTGGCACTGGCAGGCAAAACAACCTTCCTGCAGTTGGCCGCGTTAATCGACCATGCCGTTCTTTACATCGGGGTCGATTCTGCGCCTATGCATATGGCGGCAGCATTAGGAACACCTCAGGTCTGTCTGTTTGGCGCGACCAATTATCAGCAATGGAGACCATGGTCAGATAACGCCGTGTTGATTTGGGCTGGTGATTACCATCCAATGCCCTCCAGAGATGAACTCGACAGGTCAAAAAAATATTTAACATGGATACCGGAGCAAGCCGTGATTGACGCTATCGATAGGGTACTTCATGATAGTGGCAATGATAAAGGTAATGAGAAAGCATAAATGGACAACAAAAATAACGTTATTAATATTGCTTACTGCACAGATGCTAATTATCTGGAATATGTAGCAGTGTCCATTATGTCTGTCATAATGAACAACCCAGGACAAGACCTGTCATTTTTCGTTTTTGTCTATGACGTCTCGGACGACGAAATCAATAAACTGCGCTCAACCAGTGATAAAATTCAGGTTATCAATATTGATAAAGAGGAGATTGAAAAGTATAACAATGACTTTGCAATCAAACATCTGAACCGTTCGACCTATATGCGCCTTGCCGTTCCGCGCTTACTAAAAGATAAAGTTGAGTACTTTATCTATTTAGATGCCGATACTCTATGTTTTGATAAACTCAATGATATTAATAGTATTGATATCAGTAACGTCATTTGCGCAGTCAGCCACGACTCGCTCGATATCCATGATACAAAAAATGCTAAACGCCTGGGTCTCAGTACAGGTCATTACTTCAATGCCGGTTTTTTGTATATTAATATCGCAAATTGGATTAAGTTCGACATCGAAAACAAAGCAAACACTGTACTATTTGAACAGGGAAAAAGTCTACCTTACTTTGATCAAGATGCTCTGAATATCGCAATGGATGGCAATGTTAAATTTATTGATAATCGATGGAATTTTTTGTTTAACTGGTTTAACGACCAACAAAAAGATAGCTTCTTCTATCAAAAAGATATCCTGCCACGTATTATCCATTTCACCGGTGGACGAAAGCCATGGTATAAAGAGCACACTGGGCTTTCACAGCAACTGTATCTTTTCTACCATCATTTCACACCCTGGCAGACCACAGAAATGCGCTCTTATGCCCCACGAATGAGGCCTACTGATTATCGGGTTTACTCACGTCAGGAAGCCAAAAGGGGAAATTACTGCGCTTCTATCAAATGGTATCTAAAATATCTCAAAACGAAATTGCGCTAAATAAAAAACTCCCTTTCGGGAGTTTTTTTTAATTACTTTGTAACTTTGCACGCAAATAGCCGATATAGCTAATTACTGAAGCTAAATATTTTCCTTGTAGCCTTTCATGCCGTGATTTCTTTTTATATTGCTTTGGTGTTCTGGCTGGTAACAAAGGAACATCAGCCCATGGAGAAGACTTCCACGCTTCAACAAAAAACTGTGCTGAAGGATAGTTAGCCCATGAATTCCATGGTTTGGTCACGCCTATATAGTGGATCAGAATAGTTTCAGGCGTTATATACTCTTTATACTTTGAAAGATCTTTGCTCTTAAGTTCTTGTTTAATACCATATATTGCATCATAAATTCGTGGTAAGAAAATAGTTTTTCCCAAAAACAGGATATTTAAAACATCCTGGTCAAGAAACGCAAATTTCTTAGTTTTATCTAACAGAGTAGAAAATGCTTTAGAGAAAAATTGTTGCTCCTTCCATTCCTTTAAATTAGCAAAAATAACCCCAGCATTAAAATACTGCTCATTAAACTCTGGAACATTAAGACGAGTAGCTGCATATGAACGACTATCATCAACATCCTGGATAACTGCAGCTACATGATGCTCAAATTTGATATTTGTTAAATCAATCAACGACCCCTTACATACCACATCGGCATCAATATAGAGCAAACTATCGATTTTTTCGCTAAGATATTCAAATGCAATGAATCTAAAATAAGTAGCATGAGACCAGGCATTTCCGCATGGCAAGACCTTTAGTCCTTCAGCATTCATTACATAGACAGTTATATTAGTAGCAAATTGCTTTGCTAGTTTTTCAAGCCGTTGCCGATAATCTAAATCAATATAATCAGTAAAAAGGTGGAAATGAATGCTGATATCTTGATTATGTAGTAAAACGGATGACATCGAAACTGCCGCTCCGAACATAAAATTCTGATCAACCCCCCATGCAATATTCAGCTGAGGGGTATGATCTGTTGGAGCACCAAAGATCTCGATGGTATCCTTGATAGACTGATGACAATCAAAATTCATGTACTACACCTTTTTTATGCTATCTGAAAATTATCTGCACAACAAACTAGTGCGACCGTGCATTATGTAGTTTATTTTTTATATACATAACATGACTTAGCACAGAACGGATATATTTTCGCTGCACTCTTTCATGTCGTGACTTACGTTTATACAACTTGGCTGTATTTGCATTTAACAGAGACTTTTCTGCCCATGCGGATTTCTGATATGCTTCAATAAAAAACTTAGCCACCGGGTATTTAGCCCATGAATGCCATGGTTTAGTGACGCCCACATAGTGAATTAATACCGTATCGTCGGTAATGAAATCCTGATAAATCTTATCGTTTTTATTTTTGAGTTCCTGATCAACCCCATAGATACAGTTAAAGTCTCTTCTCAGGAAAATAACATTGCCGACAAACAAAATATTGAGCACGTCCTGGTCGAAATAAAGCAATTCCTTTTGGCGTTTGTCTAATATAGAAAATGCTTTGGTTAACAACTGCTGCTCACGCCATACTTCGAGATTCGCAAATACAACACCCGAATTAAAATACCCATGACTCAGTTCAGGGATACCGAGTCTGGTACCGGATTTAATTCGCACTTCATCAACATCATTAATGACAGCTGCATATTCCCCACAGAAATTAATCTCAGTAAGTTCCCGTAGAGAACCTTTACAAATGACATCGGCATCCAGATACAGTACCGAGCTTAATTCGGTGCTTAAATATTCAAATGCAAAGTAACGATAGTACATTGCATAAGTCCAGGCTTTCGTGCTCGGCAGTTCACGAAAGCCTGCATTATCGAAAACAAGGACAGTCACTGTTGTACTGTACATTTGCGTTAGGCGTTTTATGCTTTCCAGATAGTCGTCATCGATATAGTCAGTGGCGATATAAAAATGGATATCAATATCAGGATTATTCACTAATACTGAGGTCATAGAAATGCCGGATCCAAACAAAAAATTACGATCGACACCATACGCAACGCTTAGTTTTTTACTCTTGTCATGCGTCGAGCTGTCGATGATATGTTTTTGAATGATCAACTTCTGGAAATCGATGTTCATAATAAAATAGCCTCAAACTTCATGTGTAATTTATAGCGCTTTTCTTATTGTTCTTTGTCTTATTTTTTGCGCTTTTGTGACAGCCTGTTCAAACAACCTGACTTCCTGACGAAAGATTTCACGTAATGGCATCGAAAAATAGGCACGTAAAAAACGGTAGATATCTCTGGACGTTAGCCCAATCTCCAGTGAGGAGAAATAGAGCCCGATCAAATCCTTATCCCGCCAGCGGCGTGGTACCCGCTGACGTATTTGCGCACGATGCAGATCAATCACAGAGAGTTTGATCTCCGCAACATCTGCTGGCATCGGCTGTTGGAGCAGGAAATGGCAAATATAACAATCCCGATGATTTACCCCACCTCGATGCATTTTACCCACCATTTCCGCCACGCGGGTAATAATGGTCCGTTTTAATACAAAATCGGGCCGTTCAACTCCCCAATCGGCGCAAAAATCTTCAAGACTGATAGCAGGAGAAAGATCCTCAGTGATAATAAATGAGGTTCGCTCTAACGGATTCAGCCCTTTCTGTCCAAAAGCAACACCCGTCATTGTATCCACATTCAATGCTTGCAAACGGTGAATCGCCAGCCACTCCCGGTCCGCGCCAAGCACAGGCATGCGCAGAGAAATAAGGTTCTTCAACACTTCTTTAAGCGTGGTCCCATGATGATATTTAAGAAAGTAACCTTTTCCCATCATCTCAAAACGCAGGGTACGCCGTGTTTCCAGAGCGCGAAAAACCTCGCCATCCAGCTTAGTGACTTCTGTGAACGGGTCTTTTCCTTGCCATTGCGTGGCAAATGGCTCTTTTAATTCAATCATTTTCGAAACCTAAAATGATATCTGCAGCTTTATCTGCCAGGCTGTAGAGATCCTCTGTATCAGCAAAATGTCGCGCATTTCCAGCCCAACGACTTCTCTGCTCATTATTTTGCAGCGCATCGAAAAGTGCTGTATTCAAATTTTCCTGCGCAAAAGGTTCAGGAATCACCACACCGCATTGGGCGGCAGTGATATAACCTGCGTAGCCGCATACCTCAGTGGTTAATACTGGCAGCCCGGCAACTACGGCTTCTAGCAAAACGATACCAGCGGCTTCCTGAACTGCCGGGTGAAGCAATAAATCGGCAGCGGACATCAATTCAGCGACATCATCTCGCCCCGAGAAGAATTGCACTTGCTCTTCAATTCCCAATTGGCGGGCCTGAGCACGATAACGATCGGCCTTATCCTGACCAACAACCATCAACTGAGTACGGTGACGTATAGTCTCAGGTAAAGAAGCCAACGCCTGTAAGCTTCTTGGCACACCTTTGCGTTTGAAATCGGAGCCGACCTGCAGAAGCAGGAACTGATCAAGAGCAATACCATTCTTTTCTCTGACAATCTGCCTGCTGTTTTCAGGTTGCAGGCTGTATTTTCTGTCTGGGTAGATACCTGGCGGCAGAATACGAAAACGCTGGCTCTCGGTATGATAATGCTGTTTGAAATCACCGATTTGCTTATCGGTTAACATCAAAAGCGTGGTACCAGAACCTTGTTGAAACGTCGCTTTTTCAAATGCAGAGTAGTGCCGATACCGACGCGTCAACTTATAGAAGAAGCCCTTCTCGCGAGCGACCTTTTCCGCATAACAAACGTCGGCAGCGTAATACACATCCAGCCCAGGCATTTTATTAAAACCAACGATACGATCGACGGGATGCTGGCTTAAATGATTTTGAACCCACTGATAATATTGCTCGTTTTTCCCATGATTAGTTCTGGCTGTGACGGGTACGAGTATAATTTCGAGTCCTTCCGGACGTTCGCCCTGCCATGACTGGGTAAACACCTGGACATGATGACCTCGTGCAGCAACCGTGAGCGCTACTCGCAGAAAATCACGCTGTAACCCACCATAGGGAAAATACTTGTACAAACAAAAAGCAATATTCATGCATTAATATCCGCATCGCGTCGCCAGGCATAGCAGGTCTGATACATCCAAAGTTTACCGCCCATGTTTTCGAAATGTTTCTGCCGGCTAGCTACCTGAAATTGCGCAGTAGTATATCATTTATTATCACGCATTCCGAAACGAATATTTTTTGAACAGAACAAACAAATAAACCTTTAAAAACAAAAAGATATAAAATTAGTGCTTTCACCTTAAAACACACGCCGCACAAGACGTTAAGCCACGTCAGTACGATCATAAGCATTTTTAAAATAGCCGTAGGCTAAAACGGTGCCCGACGATTCCATCGTTTTGCTGCAACCTGGATAAAAATGATGGTAAAGCCATAGTTAAATACATAGAATCCCCAGCACATTCATAAGTTAGCTACCATTATGCTCGAATTGCTTTACACCGCCCTTTTCTACCTTATTCAGCCTTTGATCTGGATACGGCTTTGGGTGCGCGGACGTAAGGCTCCGGCCTACCGTAAACGCTGGGGTGAACGCTACGGTTTTTACCGCCGTCCGCTAAAACCAGGCGGCATCATGCTTCACTCAGTTTCTGTGGGCGAAACGCTGGCAGCTATTCCATTAGTCCGCGCTCTGCGACATCGCTATCCCGACTTACCGATCACGGTAACCACCATGACGCCAACCGGCTCTGAGCGCGTACAATCCGCTTTTGGTACTGACGTTCAGCACATTTATTTGCCATACGATTTACCGGATGCACTGAACCGTTTCCTGAATAAAGTTGACCCCAAGCTGGTGTTAATCATGGAAACCGAGCTGTGGCCAAATCTGATCGCGGCACTCCATAAGCGCGGTATTCCTCTGGTCATCGCCAACGCACGGCTTTCTGCGCGTTCAGCTGCTGGCTACGCAAAATTAGGCAAATTTGTTGGTAAGCTACTGCGTCGAATTACGTTGATTGCCGCACAGAACGAAGAAGATGGCGCTCGTTTTATTACGCTTGGCGCCAGAAGCAACCAGGTCACCGTCACCGGCAGCCTGAAGTTTGATATTTCCGTCACGCCACAGCTGGCCGCAAAAGCGATTACCTTGCGTCGTCAATGGGCACCTCATCGCCCGGTGTGGATTGCAACCAGCACGCACGATGGTGAAGAAAGCATTATCATTGCTGCCCATCGAGCGTTATTAAATCAGTTTCCTAATCTTTTATTGATCCTGGTTCCCAGACATCCGGAACGCTTCCCGGATGCCATTAACCTCGTACGTCAGGCTGGGCTAAGCTATACCACACGTTCTTCTGGCGAAGTTCCATCCTCAGATACTCAGGTCGTTATCGGCGACACCATGGGCGAGCTGATGTTGCTGTACGGCATTGCCGACCTTGCTTTTGTCGGTGGTTCACTGGTTGAACGTGGGGGACACAACCCACTGGAAGCCGCAGCACACGCCATTCCGGTACTGATGGGGCCACATACCTTTAATTTTAAAGATATTTGTGCTCGTCTCGAGCAGGCAAGCGGATTGATCACCGTCACCGACGCAACCACGCTGGTGAAAGAGGTCTCTTCTTTACTGACCGATGCCGATTATCGTAATTTTTATGGCCGTCATGCAGTTGAAGTCCTGTATCAAAATCAGGGCGCGCTACAGCGCCTGCTGCAGCTGCTGGAACCTTATCTGCCACCCAAAACGCATTGAGGCAAATCATGCAAAAACGGGCGATTTATCCAGGAACCTTTGATCCCATAACTAACGGCCATCTTGATATCGTGACCCGTGCAACCAGCATGTTCGATCACGTGATCCTGGCGATTGCCGCAAGTCCCAGTAAAAAACCGATGTTTACCCTTGAAGAGCGCGTCGAGCTGGCGCAACAGGCAACGGCGCATCTCGGCAATGTGGAAGTTCTGGGATTCAGCGACTTAATGGCAAACTTTGCCCGCGATAATCAGGCTAACATTCTGATCCGAGGCCTGCGCGCGGTAGCAGATTTTGAGTATGAAATGCAGCTGGCGCACATGAACCGCCACCTGATGCCGCAACTGGAAAGCGTCTTTCTGATGCCGTCTAAAGAGTGGTCATTTATTTCATCGTCACTGGTGAAAGAAGTCGCCCGCCATCAGGGTGATGTGACGCACTTTCTGCCGGAAAACGTCCATCAGGCGTTAATGAGTAAACTAAAGTAATGCGTCTGGCCGGATAAGACATAAAGTGTACCCGGCCAGCAACGAATGTTATTTCTGACAGCGACGGCAGTAGAACGTTGTGCGCTGGGCGTGTTTTGTCGCAATGATTGGCGCGCCGCATACGCGACAGGGTTCACCTTCTCTCCCATAGACCTGCAACTCCTGGGCAAAATAGCCCGGCTTACCGTCGCTTTGCAGGAAGTCCTTCAGCGTCGTTCCACCCTGTTCAATCGAACGCAGTAAAACCGCCTTGATGACGCGCACCAGCAGTTCGCACTCATCCTGCGACAAAGATGACGCCAGGCGGTCAGGATGGATGCCAGCGGCAAACAGCGACTCGCTGGCATAGATATTACCGACCCCCACCACCAGCTTGTTATCCATCAGCCAGGGTTTAATCGCGGTTTTCTTCTTCGCGCATTTCTGCTGCAAATAACTGGCGTTGAAATCGTCGCTCAGTGGCTCAGGGCCAAGATGAGCGAGAACATTGTGTCCATCCAATTCTGTCGTCCACAACCAGGCGCCAAAACGGCGAGGATCGGTATAGCGCAGGACTTTGCCGTTACTCATCACTAAGTCAACGTGGTCATGCTTTTCTGCAGGAAGCTCTTCAGGAAGGATACGCAAACTCCCCGACATCCCCAGATGAATGATTACCCAACCATCCGGCAGCTCCAGCAGCAGGTATTTAGCGCGCCGCTGTACGCTGAGGACAGGTTTATCACTCAGACGATAGATTTCCTCTGATACCGGCCAACGCAAACGACCGTTACGCACAGTCGCGTGCATAATCGTTGCCCCAACCAGATGCGGCTCAATACCGCGGCGGCTGGTTTCGACTTCAGGTAATTCAGGCATAGTATCTCCGGCGATGTATCAGGTCACATTAATATGGGGACGACCAGAAAACAAAAAACCCCGCCGAAGCGAGGTTTTTTATTACATCAAAGCGAGAATTATTTGATTTTCGCTTCTTTGTAGAGAACGTGCTGACGGACAACTGGATCGAATTTTTTCAGTTCCAGTTTTTCCGGCTTAGTACGTTTGTTCTTCGTAGTGGTATAGAAGTGACCAGTACCAGCAGAAGAAACCAGCTTGATTTTCTCACGAATACCTTTAGCCATGATTTATTTCCTCTTAGTACTTAGTACTTTTCGCCACGGGCACGCAGTTCAGACAGAACTGTTTCGATGCCTTTCTTATCAATAACACGCATACCTTTAGCAGATACACGCAGGGTGACAAAACGCTTTTCGCTCTCAACCCAGAAACGGTGAGAGTGCAGGTTAGGCAGGAAACGGCGTTTAGTCGCGTTCAGTGCGTGGGAACGGTTGTTACCGGTCACCGGACGCTTGCCAGTAACTTGGCAGACTCGGGACATGTCTATTCTCCAAAAATCAAATTAGCTCGAGCTTCGTATGGGGTATCGGCGCCTCGTCAGGCTTTACAGCCCGGTCATCGCATAGTTCTAAGTGAACTCTCGATTGCCAGGCCCAAATGCCAAACCCGAGATTCTCAAAGGTGGCGTAGTATACGCTGACCCGGCGTTATGCTCAAGTCCCGAACAGACAAAGATCCCGATGGATCGCGTAAAGTGCGTTAAATCCAACCGCGTTCCGCAAAAGAAACGTACTCTCCGCGCCCAATGACCAGATGATCAAGCACCCGGATATCCATGAACTGACAGCATTTCACAACACGCTCGGTGATAAGTTTATCTGCTTTACTCGGCTCTGCACAACCCGAAGGGTGATTATGCGCAAGGATCACCGCTGACGCATTCAATTTTATCGCTTCACGCACAATTTCTCGCGGATGCACCTCAACATGGCTAAGCGTACCGGAAAAAAGTTTGCTGTGTTTAATCACGCGATGTTGAGAATCCATAAAGATCACCAGAAAGATCTCGCGCTCCTCTTGCGCGAGCTGACTTTGCAGAAATTCTCGCGCCATTTCCGGGCTAAGTAACGCGCGCTCTTCCATCACTCGCACGTTATGGTAGCGCCTTGCCAGTTCGGCAATCCCTTTAAGCTGCGCATACTTCGCCAGGCCAATACCGTGAACGTGGCTAAACGCCATATAGTCTGCTGATAACAGGCCATACAGCGAACCAAAATGCTGGATCAACTCTTTTGCCAGCGTCAGCACATCTTTACCCAGAATCCCGGTGCGTAAAAAAAGCGCCAGTAGCTCAACATCGCTAAGTGAACCTGGCCCCTGCGCCAATAGCTTTTCCCGGGGCATCATACGTCCTGTATTTTCCATGCCTCCCCCTCCTTTCTCGTCCGCATAGTGGCATAACGCCTGTCGCGAATCGACGCTCTGTTATCACTTCTTCGTAGCGGCTCGCAAACTGAAGCGCGGGCAAAAGCACGACTCATTGCGGATTGTGATAAAATATCCGCCTTCTGGTGAAACCCAACAGGAAAGATCATGATGAGCCTGGCCGGTAAAAAAATCGTACTTGGCGTCAGTGGCGGCATTGCTGCGTACAAAACCCCTGAACTGGTGCGTCGTTTGCGGGAACGCGGCGCTGACGTCCGCGTGGCGATGACCGAAGCGGCAAAAGCGTTTATTACTCCCCTGAGCTTACAAGCGGTTTCGGGTTATCCCGTTTCCGACAGCCTGCTTGACCCCGCGGCCGAAGCCGCGATGGGCCACATTGAGCTGGGGAAATGGGCCGACCTGGTTATCCTGGCCCCTGCTACGGCAGACCTGATAGCCCGCGTCGCCGCAGGTATGGCTAACGATTTGGTTTCAACGATCTGTCTGGCAACGCCTGCTCCTGTTGCTGTGCTGCCAGCCATGAACCAGCAGATGTACCGTGCTGCCGCGACCCAGCACAATCTGGGCATTCTTGCCTCGCGAGGTTTGCTCATTTGGGGCCCTGACAGCGGTAGCCAGGCATGTGGCGATGTCGGTCCTGGCCGCATGCTGGATCCGTTGACGATTGTCGATATGGCCGCAGAACATTTCTCGCCTGTCAACGATCTGCAACATCTCAACATCATGATTACGGCGGGCCCGACGCGTGAACCGCTGGATCCCGTGCGTTACATTTCCAATCACAGTTCCGGGAAGATGGGGTTTGCGATCGCAGCCGCTGCCGCAAAACGCGGGGCAAACGTCACGCTGGTGTCGGGACCTGTTTCGTTACCCACACCGCCATTTGTGCAGCGCATTGATGTGATGACCGCACTGGAGATGGAAGCCGCCGTGCAATCTGCGGTGCAACAACAGCATATCTTTATCGGCTGCGCCGCAGTCGCTGATTATCGCGCCGAGACCGTCGCCCCCGAAAAAATCAAAAAACAGGCGACGCAGGGTGATGAATTAACAGTAAAAATGGTCAAAAACCCGGATATTATCGCCGGTGTTGCCGCACTGGATGCTAATCGTCCTTTTGTCGTTGGGTTTGCCGCCGAAACAAATAATGTGGAAGAATATGCCCGGCAAAAACGCATCCGCAAAAACCTTGATGTGATCTGTGCGAACGACGTTTCGTTATCAAATCAAGGATTTAACAGCGACAGCAACGCATTACACCTTTTTTGGCAGGATGGAGATAAAGTCTTACCGCTTGAGCGTAAAGAACTCCTGGGCCAATTATTACTCGACGAGATCGTGACCCGTTATGATGAAAAAAATCGACGTTAAGATTCTGGACCCGCGCGTAGGGCAACAATTTCCGCTCCCAACGTACGCCACTTCTGGCTCTGCCGGACTTGACCTGCGTGCTTGTCTTGATGACGCCGTAGAGCTGGCGCCGGGTGCAACCACGCTGGTGCCAACCGGGTTAGCCATCCATATTGCCGATCCCTCTCTGGCGGCAGTGATGTTGCCACGTTCCGGGCTGGGTCATAAGCACGGCATCGTACTGGGCAACCTGGTCGGTCTGATTGATTCCGACTATCAAGGACAATTGATGGTGTCTATCTGGAACCGTGGTCAGGACAGCTTCACGATTGAACCGGGCGAACGTATCGCACAGATGGTATTTGTACCGGTCGTGCAGGCTGAATTTAATCTGGTGGAAGAGTTTGAAGCCACCGATCGTGGCGAAGGTGGCTTCGGCCATTCCGGGCGCAAGTAACCCGCAGAAAAGTATCCCACAGCGTAATAACGCAATAACACACCGCAAACAGCCGTTTGCGGTCGCTGTGTGGATGCCTGCCTGGCAAGAGCTTATTTTCAGGGGTATTTTGTAACATGGTAGAAAAGCAAACTGCGAAAAGGAATCGTCGCGAAGAAATACTTCAGTCTCTGGCACTGATGCTTGAGTCCAGCGATGGAAGCCAACGCATCACGACAGCGAAACTGGCAGCCTCTGTAGGCGTTTCCGAAGCGGCCTTGTATCGCCATTTTCCCAGCAAGACCCGCATGTTCGATAGTCTAATTGAGTTTATCGAAGATAGTCTGATTACCCGTATCAATCTGATCTTAAAAGACGAAAAAGACACCAGCGCACGTCTGCGTCTGATCGTTCTGCTGATTTTAGGCTTCGGTGAACGTAACCCCGGTCTGACGCGCATTCTGACCGGGCATGCGCTCATGTTTGAACAGGATCGTCTGCAAGGCCGCATTAACCAGCTTTTCGAACGTATTGAGGCCCAGCTGCGCCAGGTTCTGCGCGAAAAAAGAATGCGTGAAGGTGAAGGTTACACCGTGGATGAAACGCTGCTGGCCAGCCAGTTACTGGCTTTCTGCGAAGGTATGTTGTCCCGGTTTGTACGTAGCGAATTTAAATATCGTCCAACGGATGATTTTGACACCCGCTGGCCGCTGGTTGCTGCTCAATTGCAGTAGCGGCTTCGTTTTGTCCGGCCTACGTAACCCGTAGGCCGGATACGCGCAGTGGCATCTACCGTTTTTATACGCCGTATGCTTCGCGATACGCCCGCACGGCTACCAGGTGTTCTGCCATTTCAGGCTTCTCTTCCAGATACGCAATCAGGTCTTTCAGGGTAATGATAGAAATCACCTTGCAACCATAATCACGCTCTACTTCCTGAATCGCCGAAATCTCGCCCCGACCACGCTCCTGACGATCGAGAGAAATCAATACCCCAGCAAGCGTAGCGCCATTAGCCTGAATAATCTCCATCGACTCACGAATAGCCGTACCTGCGGTGATAACATCATCTACCAGCATGACACGCCCCTCAAGTGCGCTACCTACCAGATTACCGCCTTCGCCATGGGTCTTCGCCTCTTTACGGTTAAAGCAGTACGGCATATCTTTATCGTGATGTTCCGCAAGTGCTACAGCCGTAGTAGTCGCAATCGGAATACCTTTGTACGCAGGACCAAACAGCAGATCGAACTCGATGCCGGAATCCACCAGCGCTTCAGCATAAAAACGGCCTAGCAGTGCCAGATCGCGCCCGGTATTAAACAGCCCGGCGTTGAAGAAATAGGGGCTTTTGCGCCCGGATTTCAGCGTAAATTCGCCAAACTTTAGTACCTGCTTGCTAAGCGCAAACTCAATAAACTGGCGCTGATACGGTTTCATGGATTCGCTCCTTATCTCACTTTATTACAGACAAAAAAAAGGCGACTCTTCAGTCGCCTTTAAAATCAATTTTCTAACGCCGCCTTCTGCGTCGCTACAATGGATTCGATTCCCCCTCGGGCCAAGGCCAGTAGGGTGAGAAGTTCTTCATGGCTGAACGGCTCACCTTCCGCCGTGCCCTGCACTTCAATAATTCGACCGTCTTCAGTCATCACCACGTTCATGTCAGTTTCTGCCGCTGAATCCTCAACGTACTCGAGATCACAGAGCGCTTCACCATTGACAATCCCCACGGAAACCGCGGCAACCATCCCTTTCATCGGGTTAGTTTTCAGCTTACCACTCGCCACCAGCTTGTTCAGCGCATCCGCCAACGCAACGCATGCGCCAGTAATCGATGCAGTACGCGTACCGCCATCTGCCTGAATAACATCACAGTCCAGCGTAATAGTGAATTCACCGAGCGTCTTCAGGTCAACGGCGGCGCGCAGCGCACGAGCGATCAGGCGCTGGATTTCCATGGTACGGCCGCCCTGCTTACCTTTCGCCGCTTCACGGGCGTTACGGGTGTGCGTGGCGCGTGGCAGCATGCCATATTCTGCGGTGATCCAGCCCTGGCCCTGACCTTTCAAAAAACGTGGGACGCCTTCATCAATAGAAGCGGTACACAGCACTTTGGTATCACCAAATTCGACCAGCACGGAGCCTTCAGCGTGTTTTGTATAATTACGGGTCAGGGTAACGGGACGCACCTGATTGGCACTACGACCTGCTGGACGCATGATAAAATCTCCGGCTTGAAACGAATGTGGCTGCGCATTATACGGACTTCCGACGGTTATTCCTATCCTGACAAGACGTGGATGGCTATAATCCTCCCATCTCATCTTTAAAAACAGGAACGTCTATGATCCGCAGCATGACCGCCTACGCCCGGCGTGAAATCAAGGGTGAATGGGGTAGCGCAACCTGGGAAATGCGCTCGGTAAACCAGCGTTATCTGGAAACTTATTTTCGCCTGCCGGAACAGTTCCGTAGTCTCGAACCCGTGGTTCGCGAACGCATTCGCTCGCGTCTGACGCGCGGTAAAATCGAATGTACACTGCGTTTTGAGCCGGATGCCAGCGCGCAAGGCGAGCTGATCCTGAATGAAAAGCTCGCTAAACAGCTCGTGAGTGCTGCTAACTGGGTCAAAATGCAGAGTGATGAAGGTGAAATTAATCCGGTTGATATCCTGCGTTGGCCAGGGGTAATGGCAGCGCAGGAGCAAGACCTGGATGCCATCGCCGCCGAAATCCTCGCCGCGCTTGACGGTACGCTGGATGACTTTATCGTTGCGCGTGAAACCGAAGGTCAGGCGCTGAAAGCGTTGATCGAGCAGCGTCTGGAAGGCGTCAGCGCTGAAGTGACGAAGGTACGTGCGCACATGCCGGAAATTCTGCAATGGCAGCGCGAGCGTCTGGTAGCCAAACTGGAAGACGCACAGGTGCAACTGGAAAATAACCGTCTTGAGCAAGAGCTGGTGCTGATGGCACAGCGTATCGATGTGGCTGAAGAACTGGATCGCCTGGAAGCTCACGTCAAAGAAACCTACAACATTCTGAAGAAAAAAGAGGCGGTTGGCCGTCGTCTGGACTTCATGATGCAGGAATTCAACCGTGAGTCGAACACCCTGGCATCCAAGTCTATCAATGCTGAGGTGACTAACTCCGCAATTGAACTGAAAGTTTTGATCGAGCAAATGCGCGAGCAGATTCAGAACATCGAGTAAGCCATTACTCAACGTAGCCCGCCAGTAAACGGCGGGACTACGTATTTTTCCCGGCGTTTCGCTTCCGCTCCTTTACTTCGAATTACATTTTCTCATCGTTTATTATCATCCACCACATTTTAAACAGCATGCCATAACGCATTTCTGACATATTCACATTAGCTGTAGTTATTAAAATCGTTTCACCTTAGAAAATCTCAATCGTGACAATGCGCACAAATCGATAACCTTAGCCCCCAGCACATCAGGGGGAATACATGCTGTTACACGTTTTATATTTAATTGGTATTACTGCCGAAGCCATGACAGGCGCGCTTGCGGCGGGGCGTCGCCGTATGGATACATTTGGCGTTATTATTATTGCCACTGCGACCGCCATCGGCGGTGGTTCGGTACGCGACATTCTTCTCGGCCACTATCCGCTTGGCTGGGTAAAGCATCCTGAATACGTCATTATCGTGGCGGCCGCTGCGGTACTCACCACCATTATTGCTCCTGTCATGCCCTACCTGCGTAAAATATTCCTTGTACTGGATGCGCTGGGCCTGGTGGTCTTTTCTATTATTGGCGCACAGGTGGCACTGGATATGGGCCACGGGCCGATTATCGCCGTGGTCGCTGCGGTCACTACCGGCGTCTTCGGTGGCGTGTTACGCGACATGTTCTGCAAACGCATTCCATTAGTGTTCCAGAAAGAACTGTATGCTGGAGTTTCTTTTGCCGCTGCCGTGCTTTACATCGTGCTGCAACATTACGTCTCCAGCCACGATGTGGTGGTTATCTCTACCCTACTCTTCGGCTTTACCGCCCGGTTACTGGCGCTGCGCCTGAAGTTGGGCCTGCCAGTATTTTATTATCGGCATGAAGGCCATTAGGCATAAAGCCCGTAATACGCTGAGCAGCCAGCCAGTTGCTCAGCGCTATGACCTCCCTGGTCTCCAGCCACTGAATGATCTGTCGTGCCCGGCGTTCCCCCATTAAAGGGAGCTGCCGCCAGCTTTGCTCATCACGGTCCTGCAATTGTTGCCACGAAGCATCCCGACTGGCATTCAGGGTTGCCTGTGTTAACGGTATTCCCATGGCAATAACCCAACGTGTGAATGGAAGATGGCGCGACAGGTTGAACTGATGCCACATCTTCTCCCCTTTGCTTACGCCTAATGTGGACTGGAGCTGCTCCTGAGTTAATCCGAGCCAGGAAAAGATATGTTCAAAGTGATACGCCTGATGAAGGTCACGCCATCCTGCTTCACCAATACCTTCTAATTCCAGCACTTCTTTCGCGCCCAGCCAAACCAGTCTGGCAATAAACTGCTCATAACACGCCGGCGTGGCATAAAAGCAGGTCATTGAATTGAAGCGCCCCTCAGGCGGCGCTGGCTTAGTGCGTTGAGTGCTGCGCCAGACCACTTCGTCGATACGAGGGATCCCCTGTCCGGCAAGGCTTATCAGGATCCGATCTCCAGGCGCGATATCCCATTCATTCCAGCGACGTACAGAGCCAATATTCACGCGTTGCACGCGCTTATCATCCAGCATGACGGGTGCCAGCAGCGCGACTACGGCAATTTTCCCACTTTTACCGACTGAAAACTGAATATCTGTGACCTCGGATACCTGAGCCACGGGCGGATATTTCCACGCCGCCAGCCAGTCTCCCTGCCCGGGTAACCAGTATCGCGCTTGCGGTTCTTTCCCCGATCGCACCACGACGCCATCCGTCACAAAAGGGAGTGCCGAAGTCCACCATCGGGCACGGGCATGCTCGACATCGTCCGCATTTTTCACGGGCTGGGTATAGCGTTGCGTGAAACTGAACCCGGCAGAAGTGAGTTGTTCCAGCCTTTCCGACATGACCGCCGGACCATCAGGCCAGGCCCAGATAAAAATAGCCAATGAGCGTAACAATTCCGGGTTGCTCTGGCGCATCATCATTCCAGCGACCTTTGAACGTGCGTTCATTCCCCCGCTCTGTTGCTGGATATGCCCTTCCTGCTGTAAAAAAATCTCGCCCTGCAACGTACTGTTCGCCAGCAGACCTTTGGTTGTGTGTGGTACGGAAGGGATCTGAAGAATCTTTTGCGTCCAGTCTTCACCTTTCAGGCCATTACCTCGGCTAATCGCTCTTACCAGATTGCCATTGCGATAGACCAGCGTTAGCGCCACGCCGTCGACCTTTGGTTGTACCCAGAGATCGCTGCGCACACGCATCCATTGCTGTAACGCTTGCTTATCTGCCAGCTTACGGACCCCCGTGTGAGGCACTGGATGCGGGACTGTGCCACTTATTGGAGGCGCAGACAGATCTGGTGGAGCATCATCGCCAAAACAGCGCTGCCATTGGATGAGTTGCGCACTGAGCTGGTCATAAACGCCGTCATCAACGGCGCTGACACCCTGTTTCCAGTAACTGTCATTCCACCGTGTTATCTGCTGCTGTAATCGTGAAATTTCCTCGCCTGCCCGGGCTGGAGACCAGACCGGGCATACCGCCCAGACCGGCAAATTCCAGACCAGTAAAACTATGCCAAGGCATTTCCATCGCCCCATATTGCCTCCGTTAACCAATGTGCTTCCCGGCAGGTATAGCGCGGAGTGCAACCGAAACAGAGCGACAAAAATTCATCCTGCGAGCAGCCTTCCTGACATTTTGACGTATTGCTGCAAATTGCCGGTAAAACGGGAAACGGGTACGCAAAACGCAATAAACATGCGCAAAAAGTGTGACAAAGGCTACGTCACATAGCGGCTACGTGTATAATAAGCCCGTATGTAGGCTCTCTTTCGACAATCACATACATTAAGATACTCATGGCTCAAGGCACGCTTTATATTGTTTCTGCCCCCAGTGGCGCGGGTAAATCCAGCCTGATTCAGGCTTTATTAAAGACCCAACCGTTGTATGACACCCAGGTTTCTGTTTCGCACACCACGCGCGCACCGCGCCCGGGGGAAGTGCACGGTGAACACTATTTCTTTGTGAACCATGACGAATTCAGAGCCATGATTGGCAGAGACGCGTTCCTGGAACACGCAGAGGTTTTCGGTAATTACTACGGCACCTCGCGTGAGACCATTGAGCAAGTATTAGCATCCGGCGTAGACGTCTTTTTAGATATCGATTGGCAAGGTGCGCAGCAAATTCGTCAAAAAATGCCGCATGCGCGCAGTATTTTTATTTTGCCGCCATCTAAGATTGAGCTGGACCGCCGTCTTCGTGGTCGAGGTCAGGATAGCGAAGACGTGATCGCAAAACGTATGGCGCAAGCTGTTGCAGAAATGAGCCATTACGCCGAATATGATTATCTTATTGTGAACGATGATTTCGATACCGCCCTGGGCGATTTGAAAACCATCATTCGCGCCGAACGTCTGCGCATGAGCCGCCAAAAGCAGCGTCATGACGCTTTAATCAGCAAACTGTTGGCAGACTGAACCCACATTCAGTATCATGCCCAGTCATTTCTTCACCTGTGGAGCATTTTAAGTATGGCACGCGTAACTGTTCAGGACGCTGTAGAGAAAATTGGTAACCGTTTTGACCTGGTACTGGTCGCCGCGCGTCGCGCTCGTCAGATGCAGGTAGGCGGAAAGGATCCGCTCGTACCGGAAGAAAACGATAAAACTACCGTTATCGCGCTGCGCGAAATCGAAGAGGGTCTGATCAACAACCAGATCCTCGACGTGCGTGAGCGCCAGGAACAGCAAGAGCAGGAAGCCGCTGAATTACAAGCCGTTACCGCTATTGCTGAAGGTCGTCGTTAATCACAAAGCGGGTCGCCCTTGTATCTGTTTGAAAGCCTGAATCAGCTGATTCAAAACTACCTGCCGGAAGACCAGATTAAGCGTCTTCGGCAGGCGTATCTCGTTGCACGTGACGCTCACGAGGGCCAGACACGTTCAAGCGGTGAACCTTATATCACGCACCCCGTAGCGGTAGCCTGCATTCTGGCCGAGATGAAACTCGACTACGAAACGCTGATGGCTGCGCTGCTACATGACGTGATTGAAGATACCCCAGCCACCTACCAGGACATGGAACAGCTTTTTGGTAAAAGCGTTGCAGAGCTGGTAGAAGGGGTATCTAAGCTTGATAAGCTTAAGTTTCGCGATAAGAAAGAGGCGCAAGCTGAAAACTTTCGCAAGATGATTATGGCGATGGTGCAGGATATCCGCGTCATTCTCATCAAACTTGCCGACCGTACCCACAATATGCGCACGCTGGGCTCATTACGCCCCGATAAGCGCCGCCGCATCGCCCGTGAAACCCTCGAAATCTACAGTCCGCTGGCACATCGTTTAGGTATTCATCACATTAAAACCGAGCTGGAAGAACTGGGTTTTGAAGCGCTGTACCCGAACCGCTATCGCGTGATTAAAGAAGTGGTAAAAGCCGCCCGCGGCAACCGCAAAGAGATGATTCAAAAAATCCTCTCGGAGATCGAGGGGCGTTTGCAGGAAGCAGGCATTCCGTGTCGCGTAAGCGGTCGCGAGAAACACCTGTACTCGATCTACTGCAAAATGGTACTCAAAGAGCAGCGTTTTCACTCGATCATGGACATTTACGCTTTCCGCGTCATCGTTCATGACTCCGATACCTGCTATCGCGTACTCGGTCAGATGCACAGCCTGTACAAACCGCGTCCAGGCCGCGTGAAAGACTATATCGCCATTCCCAAAGCGAACGGATACCAGTCTTTGCATACCTCAATGATCGGCCCGCACGGCGTGCCTGTTGAAGTACAAATTCGTACCGAAGACATGGACCAGATGGCGGAGATGGGGGTCGCGGCACACTGGGCGTACAAAGAGCATGGCGAAACCAGCACCACGGCACAAATCCGCGCCCAACGCTGGATGCAAAGCCTGCTGGAACTGCAGCAAAGCGCCGGTAGCTCGTTTGAATTTATTGAAAGCGTTAAATCTGATCTCTTCCCGGATGAGATTTATGTTTTCACACCGGAAGGGCGCATTGTCGAGTTGCCTGCCGGTGCGACGCCTGTCGACTTCGCCTACGCCGTACATACCGATATCGGTCATGCCTGCGTTGGCGCACGTGTCGACAGACAGCCTTATCCACTTTCCCAACCGCTGTTTAGCGGTCAGACCGTTGAAATCATTACTACACCAGGCGCCCGGCCGAATGCGGCATGGCTCAACTTCGTCGTCAGCTCGAAAGCGCGAGCAAAAATTCGCCAACTGCTGAAAAACCTTAAGCGTGATGATTCCGTCAGTCTGGGGCGTCGACTGCTTAACCATGCCCTGGGTGGTAGCCGTAAACTGGCTGAAATCCCGCAGGAAAGTATCCAGCGTGAGCTTGAGCGTATGAAGCTCGCCACGCTTGACGATCTGTTAGCGGAAATCGGTCTGGGCAACGCCATGAGCGTGGTGGTTGCGAAAAACCTTCAGCAGGGCGAAGCATCGGCGAACGTTCCTGCGCAATCTGGTCATGGTCATCTGCCGATCAAAGGCGCAGACGGCGTACTGATCACCTTTGCCAAATGCTGTCGTCCAATTCCTGGCGATCCGATCATTGCCCACGTCAGTCCGGGTAAAGGTCTGGTGATTCACCATGAGTCCTGCCGTAACATTCGTGGCTACCAGAAAGAGCCAGAGAAATTTATGGCGGTGGAATGGGATAAAGAGACAGAGCAGGAGTTCATCACCGAAATTAAGGTGGATATGTTTAACCACCAGGGTGCTCTGGCGAACCTGACGGCGGCAATCAACACGACGACCTCCAATATTCAAAGTCTGAATACTGAAGAGAAAGACGGTCGTGTTTATAGCGCCTTTATTCGCCTGACCGCTCGCGATCGCGTGCATCTGGCGAATATTATGCGCAAAATCCGCGTTATGCCGGATGTGATTAAAGTCACCCGCAACCGAAACTAGAGATATGAACTCAAAACGCTATGAGCGCATTTGCGAAATGCTTGCCAGGCGTCAGCCCGATCTGACCGTCTGCATGGAGCAGGTCCATAAACCTCATAACGTTTCTGCGATCATTCGTACCGCAGACGCTGTCGGCGTACATGAAGTCCACGCCGTCTGGCCGGGTAGTCGTATGCGTACCATGGCCTCTTCTGCCGCGGGCAGTAACAGTTGGGTGCAGGTTAAGACCCACCCCACCATTAGCGATGCGGTCACGCAGTTAAAAAGCCAGGGCATGCAGGTTCTGGCGACCCACCTCTCTGATAAAGCCGTCGATTTCCGCGAGATTGATTACACGCGACCGACTTGCATCCTGATGGGCCAGGAAAAAACCGGTATCACTCAGGAAGCACTCGCTCTGGCGGACCAGGACATCATCATTCCGATGATTGGCATGGTGCAATCGCTAAACGTTTCGGTTGCCTCTGCGCTGATTCTGTACGAAGCACAGCGCCAGCGACAAAATGCTGGCATGTACCGACGCGAAAACAGCATGTTGCCGGAAGATGAGCAGCAGCGCTTGCTGTTTGAAGGCGGTTATCCGGTGCTGGCGAATGTCGCTAAGCGCAAAGGACTTCCCTACCCTCACGTAAACACGCAGGGCGAAATTGAAGCCGATGCAACGTGGTGGGCCACTATGCAGTCTGCGAAATAAACGCGATGAAAGGCCGTTTACTGGATGCCATCCCGCTCAACTCTCTGACGGGCGTTGGCGCAGCACAAAGCAGTAAACTGGCGAAAATTGGCTTGCACACCGTGCAGGACCTCCTGCTCCACCTCCCTCTGCGCTACGAAGACCGTACTCATCTGTACCCCATTGGTGAACTGCTGCCGGGCGTCTATGCCACCGTTGAAGGCGAAGTGCTGAACTGCAATATCACTTTCGGTGGCCGCCGGATGATGACCTGCCAGATAAGCGATGGCTCCGGCATTCTCACTATGCGCTTCTTCAACTTCAGCGCAGCAATGAAAAACAGCCTCGCCACCGGGCGTCGGGTACTGGCCTATGGCGAGGCTAAACGTGGCAAGTACGGCGCAGAAATGATCCATCCGGAATACCGCGTACAGGGCGATCTCAACACGCCGGAACTGCAGGAAACGCTCACGCCGGTGTATCCGACCACGGAAGGCGTTAAGCAGGCAACGCTGCGCAAACTGACCGATCAGGCGCTGGATCTACTCGATACCTGCGCCATTGCCGAGCTTTTACCTCCTGAGTTATTGCAAGGCATGATGAGCCTGCCGGAAGCGTTGCGCACATTGCACCGCCCGCCGCCGACGTTACAGCTTAGCGATCTTGAAACCGGGCAACATCCGGCACAGCGGCGCCTGATTCTGGAAGAACTCCTGGCGCACAATCTCAGCATGCTGGCGCTTCGCGCCGGAGCGCAACGTTTTCACGCCCAACCGCTGAGTCCTGACAATCGGCTGAAAGATCAACTGCTGGCGGCGCTCCCCTTTAAGCCAACCGGCGCACAGGCTCGGGTCACTGCCGAAATTGAACGCGATATGGCGCTGGATGTCCCAATGATGCGCCTGGTGCAGGGCGATGTCGGTTCCGGTAAAACGCTGGTGGCAGCACTTGCCGCCCTGCGTGCGATTGCGCATGGTAAGCAGGTGGCGCTGATGGCCCCCACTGAATTGCTGGCTGAACAGCACGCAAATAATTTCCGCAACTGGTTCGAACCTTTGGGCGTTGAAGTGGGTTGGCTGGCGGGTAAGCAAAAAGGTAAAGCACGCCAGGCACAGCAGGAAGCCATCGCCAGCGGTCAGGTACAGATGATTGTCGGCACGCACGCAATTTTCCAGGAACAAGTTCAGTTCAACGGGCTGGCGCTGGTGATTATCGACGAACAGCACCGTTTTGGCGTGCATCAGCGTCTGGCGCTGTGGGAGAAAGGCCAGCTGCAGGGTTTCCACCCACACCAGCTCATTATGACCGCCACCCCGATCCCGCGTACGCTGGCCATGACCGCCTATGCCGATCTCGACACGTCTGTCATTGACGAACTGCCGCCAGGGCGTACGCCGGTCACCACGGTGGCTATCCCCGACACCCGCCGTAGCGACATCATTGACCGTGTGCGCAACGCCTGTACCCACGAAGGGCGTCAGGCGTACTGGGTTTGTACGTTAATCGAGGAGTCTGATTTATTAGAAGCTCAGGCGGCAGAAGCCACGTGGGAAGAACTTAAGCTTGCCTTACCAGAGTTGAATATTGGTCTGGTGCATGGGCGCATGAAGCCCGCCGAGAAGCAGTCGGTGATGGCCGCCTTTAAGCAGGGTGAATTACATCTGCTGGTCGCCACCACGGTGATTGAAGTGGGTGTGGACGTGCCAAACGCCAGCCTGATGATCATTGAAAACCCGGAGCGATTAGGCCTGGCGCAGCTGCACCAGTTGCGTGGCCGCGTAGGCCGCGGCGCCGTGGCTTCCCACTGCGTCCTGCTCTACAAATCGCCGCTGTCAAAAACGGCGCAGAAACGCCTGCAGGTTCTGCGGGACAGCAATGACGGGTTCGTGATTGCACAAAAAGATTTAGAGATCCGCGGACCCGGCGAGCTGTTAGGTACGCGCCAGACCGGAACGGCAGAATTCAAAGTAGCGGATTTATTGCGCGATCAGGCTATTATTCCGGAAGTTCAGCGTATAGCCCGCCATATTCACGAACGTTATCCGCAACAGGCTGCCGCGCTGATAGAGCGCTGGATGCCGGAAACCGAACGTTACTCCAACGCATAATCGACTTATCGCGGCGGATGTTACTCCGCCGCACAGCCGTTATTGCGCAAAAATCGGCAGCAGCAGATACAGTTTAATCACTAACGCGTTGACGATATCGATAAAGAACGCCCCCACCATCGGCACCACCAGGAACGCCATATGGGATGGCCCAAAGCGTTCGGTAATTGCCTGCATGTTAGCAATCGCCGTTGGCGTTGCGCCAAGCCCAAAACCGCAGTGGCCGGCTGCCAGTACAGCGGCATCGTAGTTTTTGCCCATCATGCGCCAGGTAACAAATACCGCGTACAACGCCATAAAAATCGTCTGCACGACCAGTATCGCCAGCATCGGCAACGCCAGAGATGCCAGCTCCCACAGTTTCAGGCTCATCAGCGCCATCGCCAGGAACAGCGACAGGCTCACGTTGCCCAGCACTGAAACCGCCCGTTCAAACACTCGATAAAAGCCCATGAGCGCCAGGCCATTACTGAGGATCACACCAACAAACAGCACGCAGACGAAAGTCGGCAGTTCGAGCACCGTTCCGACCAGCATTTGCGCAACGATTTTACCCACCGTCAGACAGATAGCGATCAGCGCGATAGTTTCAATCAGCACCAGCGAAGTGATTATGCGTCCCACATCCGGCTTTTCAAACGCGGTCGGCACAGCCTGATCGTCCGGCATACCGTCAGGCGTGGTGGAGTGTTTAACCAGATAGCGTGCCACCGGGCCACCAATCAGTCCCCCCAACACCAGACCAAACGTTGCGCAAGCCATTGCGACTTCAGTCGCATTGGCAAAACCGTAGCGCTCAATAAACAACTTACTCCACGCAGCCCCGGTTCCGTGTCCGCCAGAAAGCGTTATCGAACCTGCAATCAGGCCCATCAACGGATCCAGGCCCAGCAGGCTCGCCATACCGATACCGATGGCGTTCTGCATCAACAGCAGTCCCACAACGACAATCAGAAAAATACCCACCACGCGGCCACCGGCGCGCAGGCTGGCGATATTGGCGTTCAGGCCGATAGTAGCGAAGAACGCCAGCATCAGCGGATCGCGCAGGGTCATATCGAAGTTTACTTCCCAGCCCATGCTTTTTTTCAGCACCAGCAACGCAATCGCCACCAGCAATCCACC
This sequence comes from Citrobacter sp. wls714, assembly GCF_005281025.1. NCBI lineage: Bacteria > Pseudomonadati > Pseudomonadota > Gammaproteobacteria > Enterobacterales > Enterobacteriaceae > Citrobacter > Citrobacter sp. wls714. The sequence goes on from NZ_SZWZ01000024.1 coordinate 61,548, forward strand.
GGCTACAGGTTCGGGAATGGTGTATTTTTTCAGGAAGGAGACAGACTGGACGAGCTTACGTCCCAGCAGCAATACAAGGGTTGCCGCAACCAGAGTAGATAACGTATCGAGATAAAACATTTACAGCTCCATTAGTGCGTTTAGCACAATCACGCACGATGCATTCCAGACCGATTTTTAGCTCTTATTGAGTTTTCGGGGTGGATTTTAAGCAGAAAATGATGAAAAGTTATATAAAAAAGTTTGTTTATCCGTTTTAAATATTAAGAATAACTGCTGGCAAACGTTTGCTTTTCCGCCCTGGTCAGATAAAATCACCGCTTTTCCACCATGGGATTGCCTCTGATGTCCGTTAACGCCGTAGAGTCAACAAATGCGCAACCGGTTGCGCAGACTCACAACAGTGAACTGATTTACCGTCTTGAAGATCGCCCCCCGTTAGCCCAGACCCTGTTTGCCGCCTGTCAGCACCTGCTGGCCATGTTCGTTGCGGTGATCACCCCGGCGCTGTTAATTTGCCAGGCGCTCGGTTTACCGGCTCAGGATACTCAACACATTATCAGTATGTCGCTGTTCGCTTCCGGCGTAGCTTCTATCATTCAGATCAAAGCCTGGGGGCCGGTTGGTTCCGGACTGTTATCTATTCAGGGCACCAGCTTTAATTTTGTTGCGCCGCTGATTATGGGTGGCACGGCGCTAAAAACCGGTGGCGCAGATGTCCCAACCATGATGGCGGCCCTGTTCGGTACGCTGATGTTGGCGAGCTGTACTGAAATGGTAATCTCGCGTGTACTGCATCTGGCGCGGCGGATTATTACCCCGCTGGTCTCAGGCGTGGTGGTGATGATTATCGGCCTGTCGCTGATTCAGGTGGGTCTGACGTCGATTGGCGGTGGTTATGCCGCAATGAGTGATAACACCTTTGGCGCACCGAAGAATTTACTGCTGGCTGGCGTCGTGCTGGCGCTGATCATCCTGCTTAACCGCCAACGCAACCCGTACCTGCGCGTTGCGTCCCTGGTGATTGCGATGGCGGCAGGCTACCTGCTGGCCTGGTTTATGGACATGCTGCCGCAAAATACCGCACCGGTAAGCCAGGACCTGATCATGGTGCCAACGCCGTTGTACTACGGCCTCGGCATCGACTGGAGCTTACTGCTGCCGCTGATGCTGGTCTTTATGATTACGTCGTTGGAAACCATTGGTGATATTACGGCCACCTCCGATGTTTCCGAACAGCCCGTTTCTGGTCCGCTGTACATGAAACGCCTGAAAGGTGGCGTGCTGGCGAACGGTCTGAACTCGTTTGTTTCCGCTGTGTTCAATACCTTCCCGAACTCTTGTTTTGGACAGAACAATGGGGTCATTCAGTTAACAGGCGTAGCCAGTCGTTACGTCGGTTTTGTGGTGGCGCTGATGCTGATCGCACTGGGCCTGTTCCCGGCAGTCAGCGGTTTTGTACAGCATATTCCTGAACCGGTACTGGGCGGCGCAACCCTGGTAATGTTCGGTACTATCGCCGCATCTGGTGTGCGTATTGTGTCTCGCGAGCCGCTGAACCGCCGCGCGATTCTGATTATCGCCCTGTCGCTGGCCGTCGGCCTGGGTGTCTCCCAGCAGCCGCTGATTCTGCAATTTGCCCCGGATTGGGTGAAAAATCTACTCTCTTCCGGCATTGCCGCAGGCGGTATCACCGCTATCGTTCTGAATCTGGTGTTCCCACCAGAGAAGCAATAAGCAAAATGCGGCGTTGGTTCTGAATCAACGCCGCTGTAACGCTCTTTCACCATTCCCGCCTTGAGCATTGCCTCTAAATCGTGCATAACTTGACTATGTGCACTTCGCGGGATGGAAGACCATGAAATTTATTGGAAAGCTGCTTCTTTACGTGCTGATCGCCTGTGCAGTGGCGATTCTCGGCCTTTATTTTCTACTGCAAACCCGTTGGGGCGCAGAGCACGTCAGCGCCTGGGTCTCAGAGAACAGCAGCTATCATCTGGCATTTGATGCTATCGATCACCGGTTTTCTTCCCCTTCCCATATTCTGCTGGAAAACGTCACCTTTGGTCGCGATGGTCAGCCCGCAACCCTGGTCGCTAAAACGGTCGATATTGGGCTGAGCAGTCGCCAAATCACCGACCCGCGGCACGTAGACACTATCCTCTTGCAAAACGGCACGCTGAATCTTTCCCAGCAAACCGCACCGCTGCCGTTCCAGGCCGATCGCCTGCAGTTACAGGATATGGCGCTCAACAGCCCCGGCAGCGAGTGGAACCTGAGCGCCCAGCGCGTGAACGGCGGCGTGATCCCCTGGAGCCCTGAGGCAGGTAAAATTCTCGGGAGCAAAGTACAAATTCAGCTCAGCGCCAGCTCATTGACGCTGAACGATGTCCCAACCACCAACGTATTGATTGAAGGTAGCATTGACCATGGTCGGGTGATGCTAAGTAATATTGGCGCAGACGTCGCGCGGGGCGCATTAACCAGCGTGGCGCAGCGCAATACCGACGGTAGCTGGGTGGTAGAGAATCTGCACCTGAACGATATCCGGCTGCAAAGTGATAAATCGCTGGCCGACTTTTTTGCGCCGCTAACCACTATTCCATCCTTGCAAATTGGTCGTCTGGAAGTGACGGATGCCCGTCTGCAAGGTCCTGACTGGGCGGTCACGGACCTTGATCTGAGTTTGCGCAACATGACGTTTAGCAAAGATGACTGGCAAACACAGGAAGGAAAACTGTCGATGAACGCCAGCGAGTTTATCTACGGTTCACTGCATTTCTTCGATCCGATTCTGAACGCCGAGTTCTCGCCGCAGGGCATTGCGCTGCGCCAGTTCACCACCCGCTGGGAAGGGGGAATGCTCAGAACATCCGGAAACTGGATGCGTAACAACAAAGCGCTGGTTCTCGACGATGCCGCAATTGCCGGTCTGGAATATACGCTACCGGAAAACTGGAAACAGCTATGGATGAAGCCTCTGCCAGTCTGGCTAAACAGCCTGACGCTGAAGAAATTCAGCGCCAGCCGTAATCTGGTGATCGACATCGACCCGGCCTTCCCGTGGCAACTCACCGCACTGGACGGTTACGGCGCTAACCTCGGACTGGTACAGAATAATCAGTGGGGGATCTGGAGCGGTAACGCCACGCTCAACGCTGCAGCTGCCACCTTTAATCGCACCGACGTGCGCCGTCCTTCGCTGGCGCTAACGGCGAACAACAGTACTATCAATATCAGCGAACTAAGCGCCTATACAGAAAAAGGGCTGCTGGAGGCCACCGCCAGCATTTCGCAACTGCCTCAGCGTCAGGCACAGGTCAGCCTGAACGGGCGCGGCGTGCCAATGACTATCCTGCAACAGTGGGGCTGGCCCGCACTGCCGCTTTCCGGTGACGGTAACATTCAGCTCACCGCCAGCGGCAACATTCAGGCCGATACGTCGCTCAAGCCCACAGTCAACGGCCAGTTACATGCGGTGAATGCAGAGAAACAGCAGGTCACGCAGACCATGCAGGCGGGTGTGGTATCAGGTAGTAACGTTATCGCCCCACCCGTTGCGCAGTGATTATTGTCCGGTGGCGCTTCGCTTACCGGGCCTACCGCTCATAAACGCATATATTCACTGCATAATAACCATTTCACCGGCTCGTCTTCTTCTATCGTCGGGAAACGACCGCCCGGTTCAAGGAAGTGATTGTCATGCTGGTCGTCATTGACCATCGAGATTTCCCAGCCCAGCACAAAAGCTTTCTCAGCCCAGAAACGATGATACAACCGCGGCGGCAGACACACGCCCTGCCCCGGTTTTAGCACCAACGTATCACCGGATTTAACGGTACGCCGCTGGCCATCGACGCTAATCTCAACAATGCGCCGGGTATCATATTCGTCATCGGGCGTGGACCACGCCAGCTGCATACACAAATCACCGCCGCCGCGGTTAACGATATCTTCCATCTTATGGCGATGAAAATGCCACGGTGTTTGTTGATCCTGCTGAATTTGCAGCATCTTTTCGGCATACGGTTTGGGGTAACCCGCTGAACCCATCAGACCATTGCGCAACGTCAGTAACGTCAGCCCCGTTTGCGCAAAATCTCCGCGCCCAAAGTCAGTAATGTCCCAGCCCAGCTGAAGATCGCGCACTTCACGCCACAGAGTTTGATCCTGTTGCCGCCAGACGTCGGCCGTAAAATACGCAAAATCTGGCAGACAGACCCGAAAAGTCTCGGCGATGGCATGCGCTTTATCGATGACATAATTAATGTGTGAACGCTTCATTGCACTTTTCCTTGTTGCGAAAGAGGCGGGTCTCCCCGCCTGCATGCCGTTAGTAAAGTGACGCTTTGCCAGTTGAGCCAAACAGTTTCATTTTGTGGCGAATCACGTCCCGCGCAGCGCTGATGGCTTCCGGGTAGATGACGTTCGGGTCCCACCAGGTCTCTTTTGCCAGGATTTCGCGGACTTTCTGGAAATAGGCGTATTTCATATCGCTGGAAATGTTGATTTTGCCCACGCCGAGCGTGACGGATTCAGCGATTTCCGCATCCGGGTTCGCTGAACCGCCATGCAGCACCAGTGGAATGTCCACCCGCCCGGCGATGTCGCGCAGGATGTTCATTTGCAGCTCTGGCTGCATCCCTTTCGGGTAGATGCCGTGCGCGGTGCCAATCGCCACTGCCAGCGTATCGGCCCCGGTACGGGCGATAAAATCCTGCGCCTGAGCGGGATCGGTGTAAGTAACCTTCGACACACCGCCTTCCACGGACGTTCCGGTCTGGCCAATCGTTCCCAGCTCGCCTTCAACCGAAACGCCCACCGCATGCGCCAGCTTGACCACTTCACGGGTTAACGCCACGTTTTCTTCATACGGCAGCAGCGAGCCATCAATCATCACCGAGGTAAATCCACATTGAATCGCCCGCAGAACATGCTCTACCGAAGCGCCGTGATCCAAATGCAAAGTGAACGGGACCGGGCTACGCAGGGTGATATCTCGCACATAGCTAAAGAACGCATCGCCGAGGAAATCATGTTCGCTGGGGTGAATGGAGATAATCGCCGGGGTGTTGGTCGCTTCTGCTTCTTCCACCACCGCACGTACAAAGCAGCTATCCGCCACGTTGAATGCGCCGATGGCAAAACCGTGCTGACGGGTCGGTTGCAGTAATTCTTTCATCGAAACTAACATGTTAATTCTCCAGTTTCAGGGTGTAGAAAGCCCTGCCAGTGCGTCATCGCAGAGGCATAAAAGGCGTTACAGAAAATGAATCAGGCCTGGTCGATAGCGCCGCTGGCCTGTAGATACGGAATAATGGCTTCCTCGCAGGCCTGCTCCATCAGAGCCAGGGCATCAACAAGTTCGCAGGATGTGTCGCGGCATAGGGTATGCAATAGCGCGGCCTTTCCGGCTTCGAAAACCGCCGCGCCAACGTTAATCTTGGCAACGCCGAACGTCGGGCAGCGCTGTAGCTGGTCAAACGGCGTCCCGCTACCGCCATGCAGCGCCAGCGGCACCGTTGATAAACGGGCGATTTCCTCCAGCCGTTGGAAATCAATGGCTGGCGTTACGCCCGGCGCGTACATACCGTGCGCCGTACCGACCGACACCGCCAGTAAATCAATCCCGGTCTGTTGGATAAATGGCTCCACATCAGCGGCCTGAGTCATCAAATCAGCGTTAGCGGCATGGTCATAACGCGGGGCGTCAGCCAGGTGGCCCAACTCGCCTTCCACGCACAGAGAAACGCTGGCTGCGAGCTCGACCACCGCCCGGGTCTGGCGAATGTTTTCTTCCAGGGCAAAGGCGGAGGCGTCGATCATTAACCCACTGAATCCGGCGCGAAAAGCCTGGCGGATGCGTACAGGATCCTTTCCATGATCTAACGCCAGCGCGATCGGTACCGAAGCTTCCTCTGCCAGCGTTTTAACCACCGCCGCCGCTATCGGTGCCGGAAAATGGTCCAGGTGCCCCTGATACAGATTCAGAATGATGGGCGCACGGTGTTTCTCTGCTACCCGCACCGCCGCACGGGCGCTTTCCAGGTTCATACAGTTGATAGCCAACAGCGCATACTGCCCGCGCCAGGCTTTCGTCACCATGCTTTTCATATCGGCAAACATACGACCTCCGGTTATTCCAGGGTGAAGGTGATCTCTTCGTCTTTCAGCTTTTGATCGCTGAGCTCATCAAACTCTTCGTCACGCTCGGTTACCGGTTTCTTCCACAGCGAGAGCATAACGCCGCAAATCACTGTCCCGATCCCCAGCGCCAGGCAAAACAGCAGTGGATGCGTAAAGAGTGGAACCACAAACATGCCGCCGTGCGGTACCGGGCTTTCGACACCCCATACCATAATCAGGCCACCCGCTATCGCCGAGGCCACCACACAGGAGCCCACTACGCGCAGCAGATCACGCGCCGCAATCGGAATAACGCCTTCGGTTATCATGCAGATCCCCATCGGGAATGCCGCTTTCAGCGCCTCACGTTCCGCACGGGTATACTTGTGGCGCGTGAGCAGGAAGGAGAGCGTAATACCGAACGGAGGGATTATCGAACCGACAAACTTCACCGCTTCGGGGCCATACACGCCGCTGACCAACATGCCGTCAGCGAACAGCGACATGGTTTTATTCACCGGCCCCCCGAAGTCGAACGTCGCCATTGCGCCGAGAATGGCGCCCATCAGGAAGCGTGACCCGCCTTGCATGGACTCCAGCAGATGAATTAGCGCGTCCTGCAGCCAGGCTATCGGCTTGCCAATCAGCGTCATCATCAGCAACCCGCCGATGACGGTGCTCAATACGGGCAGCACCATGATGGGCATCAGACCCTGCATCGACTGCGGTAAACGGATATAGCGTTTAAGCAGCAGGACGGTATAGCCAACCAGAAAGCCGCCCAGCATCCCACCAATAAAACCGGTATGAATTTCGCCGCAGACAAAGCCGACAATCAGACCCGGCGCGAATCCGGGGCGATCGGCAATGGAGTACGCAATCGCCGCGCTAATCAGCGGCACGATTAACCCCATCCCCCAGCCGCCAATCTGGTTGAGCATCCAGGGTATAGTTCCTGTTTTTTCGCCTACGTTAGTGCCACCAAGTATTTGCCCGAGAGCAATACAGATCCCGGCGGCTACAATTAACGGGATCATCCACGAAATCCCCGTTAATAAATGTTTTTTTATTTCCTGAGATAGCGGAATTTTATTTTCACTCATGTGAAATCCCTCCAGAATGAGGATCGCTACTGGTTAGTATTAACTAATGATTTTTCGACCTTTTCAAGAAACTGAATGGGCGATTTTATGACGATTTCGGTTTTTACTCGCACAATACGTTTATTTGAGAATCGTTCCTCCCCTTTTATTTTGACATCGACGGCAAGAATCACGACATCCGCGGCAGAAATATCATCTGCCAGCAGTTCGTTTTCCGTTCCGATGGTGCCCTGGGTTTCAACTTTTATATTATGCCCAAGCGCTTTAGCGCCTTTAATTAATTTTTCGCGGGCAATATAGGTGTGCGCAATACCCGCCGTACAGGCGGCAACACAAACAATATTCATAACATGCTCCACATTTTATTTAGCAGACATTGGATTCAGCATATTGACTAAACAGCTCAATAATTTTTTGTGGACTACTTTCAACTAAGAGTTGTTCAATAATGTCATCATCCGCTAGCGCGCCGGCAACCTGCGAGAGCAGACGAATATGGGTCGTGTTTTGATCTTCAAGACGTACGGCAAACAGAATGATGCAGCGCACATTGCTGCCGTCCAGGGTTTCCCAGGGAATATCCTGGCGGGTACGACCAATTGCCAGGGTGGTATTAACTACCGCCGAGGATTTCCCGTGGGGGATCGCAATATGATTTTCGAATCCGGTCGAGCCTTCGGACTCGCGCTGCCAGACATCCTGGATAAATGTTTCCCGGCAGCTAATTGCCCCATCCTTTTGCAGAATATCAGTAAGTTCCTCAATAGCCTCCGTTTTGTTCGTAGCCTTCATATCCAAAATAACGCGATTTGTATTGAGAATTTTCGTGATGTCCATCAATCATACCTCATGGAGTTCAGACATTAATTTTCAACGACCAGCGACGTCGCCCGATGTAATTTTTCCGTAATAACCGTTTCCGTTACCCGCTTAATATCCGCATCATTGAAAAAGGCGGTGACATACACGACCGGCATAGCAATGGCGGGCAAATTAATGGTCGATACCACCAGCTCAATATCGTCCGTCAGTACGGAGGGCAAACTGCCAGCTGACACCACGCCGACAATCGTCCAGTCCGGAAAGGCGCGCAGAATGCGGCTTTTAAGTAAATGCGAGGTGCCAATCCCGGTTGAGCAGACTAACAACACCCGCTTACGCGCTATCTGGCGCTCCATTGCGGCCTGAAAATGGACGGTTAAGTATCCCACTTCATCTTCCGAAACGGCCCGCTCTCCCCAACCGCTAAATACCCTATTCACTGCACATTGGGTCAGACGCCAGACGTCCTGCAACTCGCCTTTAATATCCTCCAGCAGCGGATTACGAATGCGGATCTGGTAGTTCAGGCGGTTAATCAGCGGCTTAATATGGATTAGCAATCCGTCATACAGCGCAGTATCCTGGCTGAGATCGCTGTCGACCATCTCGGCGAAGATGGCAATCAGTCGATGGGTAATCAAGCGCGCTTCGTCGCTGGAGTGCATATGACCAATTACGCTCACATCATTATGTTCTTCAATCACCACGCCGGACGAGATAATGTATTGATAGATAAACCAGACTTCGTCTTCCGGCAGTGGGTGAGCGATGCGTTTTTCGATATGCTGAATCATACGACTGGCAATAGAAAAAATATTCTCGTCGCATGAGGTGATGTTTTCATCTTTTCTCGGCAGCGCATTTCCGCGCGTGATGCGGTACATCATGATCAAAATATGGGTGAAGATATTGACGTAATAAGGCTCCCCCAATGACCAACACAGGTCGTTCTCCATTTCCTGCAGCAGCGTCTGGACAAATAAAACGTCTTCCTCGCCGAAGTAATGCACTAACGCTTTATAGCTGCCGGGATCAAGACGCGAATACACCATGCTGCCGGGTTCATTATGGTTAATCACACCGTTAATCAGCGATGCCATCGCCTGGCGCACGCTGCTCTCACTACCTTCAATGTGCGTGCCGCTTTGACTGCGGATAAGCGATAACCCCAATGGCGTTATCCAGGATTCAATCACTTTCAGATCGTTAACAATCGATGCGCTACTAATAAAATAACGCTCAGATAATTTACTGATCGACGTTTCATGCGGCGTTTCGCTTAATAATTGCGATGCTATTTTGACGCGCCGCGAATTATTCATCATGCCGTCAGTATCATCACCCTCGCTCCCTAATAACTGATCCAGATACAACAGATCAGTAATATTATCGGCGCTTAATATTACGCCTGCGCCAGTACGTTTATCGATGGCTATTTTCCATTCCGCTAACCATGGTTCCAGCAATCGCAGATCGCGCTGGACTGTTTTCTCTGAAACCGATAAATATTCGGCAATTTTCAGCAGCGTGACATATTCCTTCCGAGACAGGAGGAATTTTAATAATCTGTTTTGTCGCGAGGTAATCATTTGCATTATTTACCCTTATCACACACCAGATTAAATATCTAAAGAAGCGTTTATGCTCCACGTGTAATCCGTGATGATAAATATAAGAGGACTACGATGCGCCAACAATACTAAATCGTGTCCTGTATTCCGGACAGAAATAAGACAAAACGGGGAAATAGTGAGATATTTACGGCGCAGATCACATTTTTTACGGGAATTAGAGTGATAGCGCTCGCAAATATGGGTAGGTAATTTTTTAAGTCAGAATATTTTTGATTTTCAGATCTGGAACGCTGCTCGCATCGTGGGCCGGATAAAATGCATCCGGCACCACGTCGGCTACATTTACAGGGTAATCGTCAGCCCGTCACCTTCAGGGGTCACCACTACGCCCCACTCGTTGCTGGCATGTGAACCGCCCTTCACGCTGCTAACTTGCGGGATATTACGCAGGCACAACGTCCAGTTATGCGCTTCACCGCGACCTTGTACGGTAATGCTGTTACCCGTGCGTATCGCTTTCAGCGTGAAGATAACCGAGCCGTCCATCGATGGTACTTCACAGACCGCTTCCCTACCTTCTTGCAGATGGAACAACTGGAATGCGGTCTCTTCATGCCACGCGTAGTCCGGCTTCTGGTTATTACTGCCCAGCGCCAGTAAGGTATTGTCGCGCACGTACACCGGCAGGCTCAGGAAATCGTGCTGCTGTTTATGCCAACGGCTGCCCCGAATTTCGTCGTTGTGCCACAGATGCGTCCAACGCCCTTCCGGCAGGTAGAACTGCACATCACCGACTTCGGAAAACACTGGCGCCACCATTACCGAGTCACCCAGCATATACTGGCGGTCGAGATAATCGCATGCAGGATCGTCCGGGAACTCCAGCATCATTGCGCGCATCATCGGCGTTCCGAGCTCATTGGCGCGCGCTGCTTCGCGATACAGGTACGGCATCATGCGGCACTTCATTTCGGTGAAGTAGCGCACCACGTCGCAGGACTCTTCGTCGTACGCCCATGGCACACGGTAGGATTTGCTGCCATGCAGACGGCTGTGGCTGGAGAGCAGCCCGAATGCACACCAGCGCTTATAGACGTCCGCAGGGGCGGTGTTTTCGAAGCCGCCGATGTCATGACTCCAGAAGCCAAAGCCGGAGAGACCAATGGACAGGCCGCCGCGCAGGCTTTCGGCCATCGATTCATAGTTGGCGTAGCAGTCGCCACCCCAGTGCACCGGGAACTGTTGTGCGCCCACGGAGGCTGAACGGGCGAACAGCACCGCCTCTTCTTCACCGACGGTCTCTTTCAGCACGTTCCACACCAGCTCATTGTAAATATAGGCGTAGTGGTTGTGCATTTTCTGCGGGTCAGCCTCGTTGAACCAGCGCACGTCGGTCGGAATACGCTCGCCGAAATCAGTTTTGAAGCAGTCCACGCCCATCTCTACCAGGCCTTTCAGCTTATCGGCATACCATTCGCAAGCTTCCGGGTTGGTGAAGTCATAAATCGCCAGCCCCGGCTGCCATTTATCCCACTGCCAGACGGAACCGTCCGGGCGCTTGAGCAGATAACCTTTCTCTTTCAGCTCCTTGAAAACAGGTGATTTCTGGCCGATGTACGGGTTGATCCATACGCAGACCTTCAGGCCTTTTTCTTTCAGGCGGCGGATCATGCCTTCCGGGTCCGGGAAGGTCTGCGGGTCCCACTCAAAGTCGCACCACTGGAAAGCCTTCATCCAGAAGCAGTCGAAGTGGAAAACGTGCAGCGGCAGGTTGCGCTCCGCCATGCCGTCGATAAAGCTGTTTACCGTCGCTTCGTCGTAGTTGGTAGTGAACGAGGTGGTGAGCCACAGGCCAAATGACCAGGCTGGCGGCAGCGCCGGACGACCGGTAAAGCGGGTATAGCGATCCAGCACCGCTTTCGGCGTCGGGCCGTCGATGACGAAATATTCCAGATACTCGCTTTCGACGCTGAACTGCACTTTCGACACTTTCTCAGAACCGATTTCAAACGACACGCACTGCGGATGGTTCACCAGCACGCCGTAGCCACGGTTGGTGATATAGAACGGGATATTCTTGTAAGACTGCTCGGTACTGGTGCCGCCATCGCGGTTCCAGGTCTCTACCGTCTGCCCATTACGTACCAGCGCGGTAAAGCGCTCGCCCAGCCCGTACACCGTTTCACCGACGCCCAGATCCAGGCGCTCGAACATGTAATTGCGTCCGCTGTTGACGTCCTGTACATAGCCGTTGTTTTTCAACTGGCTGCCGGTAATACGTTCACCGTTGCGCAGGAAATCCAGCGACCAGAGCTCGCCTTTGGTGACGCGAACGCTCAAATTACCGCTCTTCAGCTCAGCGAACTCAGCGGTGTTCTGCATCTCAACCTTTACGTCCTGCTGCACGTTCAGCGGGTAATGCGGACCGGTATCCAGCGCACCCTGGAAGTGCTCCATCCGGACACCTACCACGCCTTCCTGCGGCGAGAAAAGGCGCAGCGTGAACAACGGGGTATCGAGTTGCCAGGTCCGTTCACGCACGTCACGCGGCGCAACGTAGACCAGCATCTCATTACCTTGCTGTTCAACCTCGAACACCTGGATTGGATTAATCACATTCAGACCAGGCTGAATCAGCCAGTTTCCGTCGCTAATTTTCATAATCGGTTCCTTAGTTCTGTAATTCTTTCGTCGTAAAATCCTGCTGATTACGGTGTGCCCCCTGTGCCAGTTGACGCATAATTTCAGTCAGATACGGGGTTTTCAGGGTGTAGAAGCGTTTGGCGATCACAGCACTCAGCAGGTAACAAATAGCCGGAATAAGGGTGAACAATGCAATGATGATGGTGATGGTGGCGCTGTTTTGCGTTTTCGCCGCGGCATCGTAGCCACCGCCTGCCAGCATCCAGCCGATCATCGCCCCGCCAAGCGCCAGACCCAGTTTGAGCACGAACAACGTTCCCGCAAAGCTGATCCCCGTCAGACGTTTGCCGTTACACCACTCCCCGTAATCGACGGTGTCGGACATCATGACCCACTGGATTGGCGTCACGAGCTGATGCAGGACGCCAATCACGAAGATAAAGACAAACATGGTGATGTTGGCGTGCATCGGTACGAAGAACATCGCCACGCTGATGACGGCCAGCAGGGCGTTCGTCCACCAGAAGACGCTAACTTTGCATTTCCAGTCGGTCAGTGGTTTTGCCAGCGCAGAGCCAATCAGGTTGCCGACACAATAGGTGGTGAGGAAGGCGACAAATACTTCCGGTGTGCCCAAAATCCAGGTAACGTAATACATCATCGCGCCGCCGCGAACGCAGACCGCCATAATGTTGAGAATGGTCAGCAGGCCGACGATGCGCCACTGGTCGTTTTGCCAGATGTCGCGCAGGTCTTCACGCATTGAATTGTTGGTTGGCGGCGCTTCAACACGTTCTTTGGTGGTGAAGAAGCAGAATGCGAGCATCAGGAACGCCACAACCGAGAGCACTGCGATTCCTCCCTGGAAGCCCAGGGCCTTGTTTTCGCCGCCAATCAGCTTTACCAGCGGCATCATCAGGACGGTGGAGATCATGCCGCCCGCCGTCGCCAGCACAAAGCGCCACGATTGCAGGGAGATACGTTGCGTCGGGTCATTGGTGATCACGCCGCCCAGAGCGCAATAAGGGATATTCACCACGGTATAAAGCAGGGTTAACAGCGTATAGGTGATGACGGCATAAATCATTTTGCCGTGCAGGCTGAAGTCGGGCGTGCTGTAGGCGAGAACACAAACCAGACCAAACGGCAGCGCGCCAAACAGCACCCACGGACGAAACTTCCCCCAACGTGAACGGGTACGGTCAGCAAGCAGCCCCATGCAGGGGTCTGAGATGGCATCCAGCGCGCGGGCCAGTAAGAACATCGTGCCGACAAATCCGGCCGGGATACCAAAGATATCGGTATAAAAGAACATCATATATAACATGACGTTATCGAAGATGATGTGGCTGGCGGCATCGCCCATGCCGTAACCAATCTTCTCCTTAACAGACAGAATCTCACTTTTCATTACGCATCCTTGTTGGCACTTTCACACGCACTGGTACCGGTTACAGTTCTTGTAAACCATCCCTGTGAGCGCGGGTATTCCGATATCTCGTTATCAAATTACGATTCTTGTTTTCTGTGATCGGAGTAGCGTCTAAAAATATGTCTAATTGTAAGTGATGGATTTTGTAGAGATTTATTTGAAAGGGGTCATGGTAAGGAGAAACGGAAGTTAAAAAAGTGAGTGAGGGGGTGTGGAAACCCGAGGAAGTAGCTATAATGCGCCCCGCCTCCATGTAGCAATCGAGGCGCGGAAGATCGTCATCTCCGGTGAGGTGGCTGGACTTCAAATCCAGTTGGGGACGCCAGCGTTCCCGGGCAGGTTCGACTCCTGTGATCTTCCGCCAAAGTTCCTCAAGTAAGTTCTTCTTAAATCACATCTCTTTTTAGCTTTCTTTATCCTGTGTTGATCTCTGGCATACTACGTTGACTGCTGCGCGATTAGTCAGATTGAAACGGCGGCGACATTTCAAATAAACACCTACCACAATCCCCGACAGGCGAATTTATTATGTTTGCCAGTGATGAATGGTTGTATCGTCCTGATGGTCTACGGCGAACAGGAACAACGGCTGCAGGATGAGCTGCAAGAAGCAAATCAGAAGTTAAAAAGAATTGAGAGCACGCTGGCGACTCTCCATTGAATTGCGAGTTAACATGTAAGTAGCGCTTACATGTTAACCTGATGTCGGATGGCGCTAACGCTTATCCCGGACTACGATTCCAAAAAATAAAGCCGCCGATCGGTGAATCAGCGGCTTTTCCATTACTCACTTACATCAGAAATTATATTTTATGCCGAGCATACCGCGGGTATCGCTGTAGCCTTTGTCGCCGACCTGTTGGGCCACGTTGCTCCATACGTTGAGGCGCGGAGTGATTTGACCTTCAACACCCACTTTCAGCTCGCCGATATTCTTCGTGCCGCGCATGTCGTTTCTCACATCGTCCATCTTCACGCTGGCAGACTGCGTGTTATGGATCCAGTTGGCTTCGACAAACGGCTGGAACTCGCGAGATTTGCCGTCGTCGATGGCGTTGTGGCCGTTGATAAAGGCTTTCACGCCCAGACGAGTCATCAGGTTGCCATCGGTGTCATCCTTCACGCGGGTCCCGTTCGCTTCGCGATGGCTGTCGGCCTGCACGTCCATCCACACCACTTGCGCTTTCGGTTGCAGCCAGTAGCTGTTGCGCTCGCTTTCGCCAAGTTTAAAGCTATAACCGGCTTCGACCGAGGCGGTGATACCGCTGGATTTGTATTTCTCCGTTGCCTGCTCCTGGCCCATCACTTTGTTATCAAACCAGTTGTACAGCGCCCAGGTATCCACGTAGGTACCGGTCTTGTCTGCGTCATTGGCATACCAGGTGCCGTACAGTCCCACACTGTAACCGGTGACCTGACCACGAGAGTGGTAGCCGGTCAGGCTGGACTGCGTGCGGTTCTGGCTGTTGGCATAACCTGCCATCGCGCCAATATGCCAGCGGTCGAGGCCGTCGCTACTCCACTGCGCCAGATCGCCGCCTAACTGTAAGACGTAGCTGTTACTTTGGGTTTTCAACTGCCCACTACCGTCTTTGAAGCGGGTATGCGCGCCAACGTTACGCATCCACAGGCTGGTAACTTTTTTCTCACCGGTCAGCATGTCAACGTACTGGGTTTCCCCCAGGCGATCATGCAGTCGGGTCATGAACAGCGTGTTAGCGGCATAATTGTTCGCCAGATAGCTGCCGGCTTCCGGACGATACTGTTGCTCTGTGACCGGCGGAACATGAGGCTCTTCCGGTCCAGGAATAACCGGGTCCACAGGATCGGTCGGGTCCGGGTTAACCGGATCAGGGATAATCGGATCCACCGGGTCCGGGTCTACGGGGTCGGGGTCGATGGGATCAACCGGGTCCGGGTCTACGGGATCAGGGTCAACAGGGTCCACCGGATCGGGCGGAGCAGGAATAAAGCTGGTCAGATACCAGTTGTTGCCCTTCTGCACAACGTTATAGTCGTACGCCCCGGCAACAATACGGCTCGCTTTTTCAAATGTGCCGTCAGAATTGCCAGCAACCTCAATTATCTCAATACCTTCAACAGTCTGCGCCCCGGTACCGCCAATGTTGTTCACCGCCACAAAGGCATTACCCGTCGTGTTACCGAGCACTGTCAATTTATTGGTTTCGGAGGCATCGTCATTCAGGACGGTATTGAAAACCAGTTTGCCGCCATTCCCGGTAAAATCTTCATTAATCGTAAGCGTCTGCCACGGTTCGCCGTCAACATGGCCAAAGTTAACCACTGCCCCGCTGTTCAACGTCAGGTCGGTCAGCGTTGAGCTGTTGGTCATATTCCAGGTCGCATCGCTCATTTGCAGAGAGATTACCCCCGTCCCGGCGGTCGCGCTGGTGATATAAGACGCCCCGTTCCATAACGAATTATCGGTCATGTTGAGCTTAATCGTACTGTTTTGCTGGGGCAAACTACTGGTCGCGGCTATCGCTCCGGCAGCATGAAGATCGCCGTCGATAAGAAAGCGTCCACCGCTGGATCCGTCTACGGTACCGCCCGTTTCGGTGCTGATGGCATAGCTTTCAGTACTGTGGTCGCCCACCATAGTAATGGCGGCACCACCGGCCAGATTTATCGCCCCGCGTGAGATCGCAAACAGTCCGCGTGGTGCTTTGCTGTATGAAGCCGCTTTTCCAGAACTGTTCACGCTAATCGTCGCGTTATCGCCCAGGTTCACGGTCGCGTTGGTGGAATAGACCGCATGCGCACTCGCGCCGTTAACCGTAATAGTGGCGTTATTGCCCAGTTCCGTTTTGGAAGATGAGGCGGCATAAATGCCCGTGGAAGAGGTACCCGATGTCTCAATGGTGGCGTCATTGCCAAGCAGGATCGAGGAACCGCTCTGCCCGGAGCGAATGCCTTCAGAGCCGTCGCCGGTCGTCACAATGTGCGCACGATCGCCAACAACAATCGTATTTTTGGCAAGCGTCGCATCTCGCATGGCATTGGCGGTGATACCACGCCCCTGGTTACCCGTCGTTTTGATGTACAGATCGTCACCGACGTAGATTTTAGCCGAGCCTATCCAGCCCTGGCCTATCGCGTTATAACCGGCGTTAATACCATCACCATCCTGACCATCCACATAAATACTGGTGCGATCTCCGGTGATGATAAAGACCGGGTTATCCGGCGTATTGGCCCCGTGCGTGCGAATACCGTCAACATCTTTTCCATTATTGGCGGCATTTTTCGACTGGGTGCGGATCGTCAGATCGTCACCGAAAATAACGCCCGGGCTACCCGTCGCGCTGTTCTGAATAACAGTAACAGAGTGCTCAAAAGCTTCTGCACCGGGTCCATTCAACGTTAATCCATTACCATAAACGGGAATGGTGCCAGCACTCCACTGATAAACATAATTTGGCATGGCGCTGGTTTTAGCAAAATTGGCATTTGCCTGCGCTGGGATTATTGCCTGCAATTCCGGGGGCAGACTGCTAACCAGACCGCTGGAAGGAAGACTATCAACATCAACCCAGGCTGCATGGGCTGAAAATACCATAGACGTTAATGCGGCTGAAACCGCGATGGCAATACGAGAGTAAGATTTGGGATTTGGCATATTAGCCTCCTGCTATCAGGCGTAGAGCGTCCACCACATCTCAAGGATGTGAAATAATAAAAATCAGAAATGCGTTATAAAATATTCGATAGTATTTGATGAATACTATGGCCCAACTTATCTTCAAGCCGGAGCTTATAGACATATATTTTCTTAATATCAATATTATCTATTTGGGTAATTTGCTGAATACTTTTTCCTGAGACAAATCGCTTCAGTAATATCATTTCTGTATAGTTGAGTGAGCGTCCACGTTTACTGTTAGCGAGATGACCCGTAAATAATCGTCTCATTTTCTGATGCTGTACGTCATCATCATCATCAGAATATATAATGCCTTGTATTTTATTGCTTTTCGACAGCCAGTAGTTGGCTAACGGCGCCAGGTTCCGGTCCGCTATCAAAACAATATGCATGCCGCTATACGCCAGACGGTCAACCCATTGCGGGTCGGCGAACAGGCGCAGGTTCGGGAAGGAGAAATCCACAAAAATAAACCCGCGCGACAAATGATTTTGATTATTAAGTAGAAGTTTTTCAATAACGCCTCTTTGCAGAAAGCCATTTCCCTCCGGCCAGATCGCAAAAGCAGCACGGTGACAGTACCTGGCGCGTACCGCAGTATCCGGAAATAATTGACAGGATAATTCACAGCTTATGCAACGAATACTCTGTGATGGGGATCTGTTCATAAAAAATGACTCCTGTTATTTTTCCATAAATATTTCATCGGTAAATAAATGTGTCAATCCGACACGCATGACATTCCTTGTCAGTTAATAACAGCAACCCTAAAAAAATGTAATAAACTCTTGATGCGCTAATATGTACATACGGTAAGCAATGCCATACCGCTAAGTTTTTTTATGTTTTATCTCAGAATAACAATCTGGGCATTAGGAATTTTATGCATAAATTAAAATCCTAGGATAAATCTTAAAAAAGCACTATTTGCTAAAAAATAACCGATGTAAAGGTTACTTGTTAATTACACAATTCAGATAACTTAATCACCCTAGTCGCTCTGTGGATAAATATAATGATAACCCAGATAAAACTGTAATGAATTCTCATTATTTAACATTAGCTAATTCCAACCTAAGAAATTAGGTTAATAACTTGTTGTATTTGAAGGGTTTTTATCCCCTAAGTGAAATTCTTATCTTCGATCATGTACAAAGATAGAGGCGTCTTATCGATTTGGATGTAAAATTTAAGGGGTGTGCAAGGACACGCTGTGATACGTTTTGGTTACTGAGGGCTGGGCAATTGTATCTTATCAATCAGTTGGTCGAATTTAATCCTGATAGCAAAAGTCTGGTCAATCGTCAGACCGGGCGCGCAATACAACTCCAGCTCCCTGCTTCGCTCTGTTTTCTCTATTTAATTACTCACGCAAGTGACATTGTTTCCCAGAACACGTTGATGATAGTGGGTTGGGGAGAGAGAAATAATGTCACCACCACCAACACGTTCTACCAGGCAATTCTGACGTTACGTAATGCGCTGGCGGAAGTGGGACTACCGCGCGATACGGTGAAAACTATTTCCCGCCGTGGGCTAAGATTGAATGAAAACGCTCAGGTCGAAGTGATACCGGATCCTCAGAGTGACGTTTCCCAGTCACCGGTTATTGAGGAGCGCGCGCCTGCAAAGGTAATTCTTACCGCACCACAACAAACGACGCAGATCTCCTGGTGGAACATTTTATTTAGCGTTAGTGTTGTTATCGCCACTCTGGTTATCTGGCTGGTGTGGTATCAGACTCGCCCGGTTATGCCATTTAGTAAGTTTGTCTCTGTTTCCATGCAGACCCCTTCGCGGCAAAACTGCAAAATTTATTACTCTCCAAATGAGTACGACCAGCATGGCTATTTCAATCTGATGCAGCTTCATCCTTTACTCTGTGAAAACAACAAACACGTATTTCTATCCGGCTACCTCAAAGCAGAGAGGATGGTAGCATTTGTATGCGATAAAGATGCGCGGATTGATGCCCACGCATTTTGTACTACCCATTATTACTGGATGCGCGGGCAATGAAAAAAACACGCCAAATAATCTTGCTCACTATTGGCCTGGTTACCCTACTCGGTTCAGGTAGTTGGCTATGGTATTCACGTTATGCCGAAAAGCCGCTAAATTGCGTTGGAAACGTTGAATGGAATATTGGCAGCAACCGCTTTGCTGGAACGGTTTCATTTCGGATGTACAACCAGGAAGGATTATCGACAATTACCGGTAAGCTGTATGGGCGTAATATCTCAGACATCAGCAGGAACATCTATTTCAGCTACACCCAACAGCGTGATGCACGGGTGTTACAGGCCATGCAAGTTGTCAAAACCTTCGCCGACACGGCCGATGAAGCGGATATCAACAATACGTTGCCCGGGTTTTATCGGCAGACCGGACGCAGCCTGAGCCTGGTTATGGAGGAGTATAAGGGCGCATGGATTTTCGCCAGTTCCAATGTTCCCTCGCTGTATTGCCGCAAAAGGTAACGTCATATCCGGAAACAAAAAGCACGGTGCTGCCACAGGATTCACATTTGTCATCATTAACTTACGCGACACAGGTCACTGAATCCACTAATAAGCCATTCTATTCTTCACCGCGAATCAGGAAACATCCTGAATATCAGGATATTCGTTGCGTAATAATTAAGCGAAATGGACATGTTATTTTGTCCAGAAGACTTCAATCTACGAATGAATATTTGGAGAAGACGTGGGCAGGGGCGTTTATCTCTCTCGCGAGTAATGTCTGAGCGTTCAGGCGTTATCGCATTTCAGGAAACGGTATGTTTCCGGTGTATTTTTGGCGTACATATGAGGGATACGTAATGTTTACTTTTAAAAAGTGCCTGATTGCACTTTCAATAAATTTGGCGGTTGTTTCATCAGGTTTTGCTTGTACGACCCTGCTGGTCGGCAATGAAGCATCAGCGGACGGCTCCATGTTGGTCGCCCGTAGCGCAGACAGCGATGCCCTGAAAGCACAGCATTTTGTCATTCATCCGGCAAAACAGAATCAGACCGGGGTATACAGCACCAAAGCACATAATGGCGCGAATGATTTTACCTGGCCACTGCCGAAAAACTCTCTGCGTTATACCACCGTCCCAAACTGGAAAACTCAACTGCACGGCGCAACCGGATTTAACGAACTGGGCGTCGGCGTGAGTGGGACAGAGTCTATTTTTGCTTCACCAAAAGCGCTGGCCGCCGACCCATACGTTGAGGATAAAGGGATCACTGAAGACGATATCCCGGATGTTCTGCTGTCGCAGAGCAAAACCGCACGTGAGGCCGTTGCGCTGCTGGGACATATTGTTGAAACCGTCGGTGCTGGAGAAGGATTTGGCGTTGCCGTGGTCGACGATAACGAGATTTGGTACCTGGAAACCGGCAGCGGCCACCAGTGGATGGCGCAGCGCCTGCCTGATAACCAATATTTCGCCACCGGTAATCAGGGCCGCCTACAGGATTACGATCCTAAAAACCCGGATATGATGGCGTCAAAAAATCTGATTCAATTCGCAACGGAAAAAGGCCTGTACGAACCGGCGAAAGATGGCAAATTCAACTTCGCCAAAGCCTATACCCGTGATGACGAGCGTGACCGTACGTATAACGATCCTCGCGTATGGACCATCCAGAAAACGTTCAATCCTTCCGTAAATCAGGATATGGCCAAAGGACGTGAATTCCCGGTCTTCATGAAGCCAGAGAAGAAAATGACGCTGGACGATGTGAAAGCCGTGCTGCGTAGCCACTATGAAGGCACCAGTCATGACCCGTACACCAATGGCCTGAACGGTAAAGAGCCATGGCGTCCGGTCAGCGTCTTCCGCACCTATGAGGCGCATGTCATGCAGGTACGTCCGTGGTTGCCAAAAGAGATCGGTGAAACCACCTACATTGGTCTGGGTATGGCCGATCTCACCGCCTTTGTTCCGTATTACAGCGGCCTGAAAGCATATCCGGCCAACTATACAATGGGTACAGATAAGGCTGACGATCAATCCATCTACTGGAAATATCGTAAATTGCAGACGCTGACGATGACCGATTATCCGAAGCTCGCGCCAATCGTCAAAAAGGCCTACAAAGCGTGGGAAGATAAAGTGGCGAAGGAGCAAAAAGAGGTCGAAGCAGAATATCTGAATATGGCGAAAACCAATAAACCTGCCGCAGATAAAATGCTGAATGACTTCAACCTGCGCATCATGGCCGATGCCGAGAAGTTAACGGAAGATCTCACTAATCAGCTGTTTACCATCCGCACCAAAGACATTCAGTCTGATATTTTCTTTGCTAACGCAGCGAAAAAAGACTAAGTCACACCACAGTAATGTACTGGCGCAAAGCGTATCTTAGCTCTGCGCCAGCATCTCACATCGCGCCTTCACGGCGTCATGCAGCAAGCGTACTGCCGTAGAAAGCTGCTTACGATGCGGGCAAATCATATTCAGCGGGACTTTCTCCCCCTGATAATCCGTCATCAGCAGCTGCAATCGCCCTTCGCGTACATCCTCGCTAACATCCAGCCACGACTTGTAGGCAATCCCCTCACCAGCAATCGCCAGCCGCCGGATCACTTCGGCATCATCGCTCATAATCGTGCCGTTAACCTGCACGCTGCTGACCTCGCCGCCGTGTATAAAGGTCCAGCGGTCGTGCAGGCGTCCACGTAAGACAAAGGTCATGGCGTTCAGCTGCGCTAAATCTTCCGGGGTCTGCGGCGCACCATTTTGTATAACCCAATCCGGTGACGCCACCAGCACGCGTCGATTACCCGGCGCAACGGGCAGCGCAATGTATGACGCATCTTCGGTATTGCCATAACGAAATGCGACATCGACAGGATCTTTAAAAACATCCGTCACCTGATCGGAGAAAAAGATCCGCAAACGCAGCGCAGGATAGCGGCGTCGAAAAGATTGAAAGACCGGCAGCAGCAAATTTCTCCCAAGATCGGACGGAACGGCGATTTGCAGCGTGCCAGAAACTTCATCTTCCGGGGTCTGAATTTTTTGCAGTCCGGCATGCATCACGTCCAGCATCTGGCGGGCATAGGGCAACCAAATCTCGCCTTCCGGCGTCAGGCGCAGGCTGCGCGTGGAGCGAGCGAACAGGCGGATAGTCAACGTAGACTCCAGGCGCTTGATAGCAGAACTGACCTGAGCAGGCTGAACGCCGGCTTCGCGTGCCGCATCACTAAAACTATTCAGCGCCGCGGCGCGGACAAACAACGTGAGATCTTCAAGCCGGAACATTTTCACTCCCCGAGTATAAGTCCTGTCGCCGTTGGGCTATTTTTCCCGTTCTGCTACCGGTTTACCATCGAATTATTCAACTGATTCCTGTGACCGGAGAGAATATGAAAGCCATCGCCATTACCCGCGCCGCGACCGACGGCAATAACATTGAATTTTTACAAGAGATTGACCTGCCCATGCCGGTCGCCAGCGGACATGATCTGCTGGTTGAAGTGAAAGCCATTTCCGTCAACCCCGTTGATACCAAGGTCCGCGAAGGTTTTAACGCCGATGTGCCGCGCGTACTGGGCTGGGATGCCGTTGGTGTGGTGCAGTCCGTGGGTGAAGCCGTCACCCTGTTCGCACCTGGCGATGAAGTCTGGTACGCCGGAGCGCTGGGCCGAGCTGGCAGTAACAGTGAATTTCAGCTGGTTGATGAACGTATTACCGCACTGAAGCCAAAAACCCTGGATAATGCCTCTGCTGCGGCGCTGCCGCTGACCGCCATCACCGCCTGGGAAATGCTGTTCGACCGTCTGGGCGTTGAGGAAAATGGCAATGAAGATGATGTGTTATTGATTGTTGGCGCGGCTGGCGGCGTCGGTTCTATTCTGACGCAACTGGCCAGTAAGCTGACCAAAATGACCGTCATCGGTACCGCATCGCGTGCGGAAAGCCAAAAATGGGTACGTGAAGCGGGCGCTCATCATGTGATTGACCACAGCAAACCGTTGACGGAAGAACTGGCGCGGATAGGGATCAAGGAAGTGACGCACGTTGCCAGCCTGAACAATACCGAGCAGCACTATCAACAAATTATTGCCGCACTCGCTCCGCAAGGAAAGCTGGCGCTGATTGACGATCCGCAAACCCTTGATGCCCGCCCGCTGAAGGCCAAAAGTATTTCCCTGCACTGGGAATTTATGTTCACCCGTTCGATGTTTACCACCCACGACATCATTGCCCAGCATCAGCTATTGACCCGCGTGGCGCAGTTGATCGACGACCACACTATCCATACCACGCTGGGTGAACATTTTGGCGCGATCACTGCGGCGAATCTGCAAAAAGCTCACGCGCAAATTGAAACGGGTCGCTCGGTCGGCAAGATTGTGCTGGAGGGGTTTTAACATGTCTGATGCAGAAGCGATTTCAATTATTGCAGTACTGAAAGCCAAACCAGGGAAAATAGATGCCCTGAAACAGGCGCTACAGGCTCTCTTACTGCCCACGCGCCGGGAGGAGGGCAATATTGAGTATGCGCTGTTCCAGTTACGCGACACGCCAGATGTATTTTATGTGCGTGAATCCTGGCGCGGTCAGGCTGGCCTGGACGAACATATCGCCCTGCCGCATTTCCAGTCGTTTGTATTGCAAATGAACGATCTACTGGCCGAGCCGCTACGACTGGATTATCTGACGCCGATTGAGCCGTAATATTAATACCGTGCTCCTCTGCTGTTCGGAGGAGCACAATAAATATCAATCTGAGAATTTACTTAATTCAATAATGACTTAGTAAATAAAATAGACATGATCATTACTCTCAAGAAAACCGTGGCATTAGTCACAAAATTGACATTGAAGATATATCGTTAATATTCATTTTATTTCACAATAATAATAACCGTATAAAAACAAATCAGTCAGAAATACCCACCGATATCTACCCCTCTTACTTCCAACACACACCATAAAATAATATGAATGCAGAAATATAATTTCATAATAACAGGCATTGTTATTTTCATAGGGTCGGAGGAAATTAGTTCACTAAGGCTATTCTGATAAAGATAGCTTTAGCCTCCCCCTGAAATTAACCATGATGATGTCAATAATGGTTAATTAGCTGTAGAGCAAAAATGGATATCGCCCAGGCGATTATAGACTTTACTGCAGGTTAGATAACCTGCAAAAAGCAACAACAAGGAATGGATCATGTCTACACCCGCTAATTTTAATGGCCAACGCCCAGTGATTGATGTCAATGACGCAGTTATGTTGCTTATCGATCATCAAAGCGGCCTGTTCCAGACCATTGGCGATATGCCAATGACTGAACTGCGTGCAAGAGCAACGGCTCTGGCAAAAATCGCCACCTTATGCAAAATGCCGGTGATTACCACCGCCTCTGTGCCGCAGGGGCCAAACGGTCCGCTTATTCCGGAAATTCATGAGAACGCACCTCACGCACATTATGTCGCACGCAAAGGTGAAATTAACGCCTGGGACAACAAAGAGTTTGTTGCGGCGGTAAAAGCGACAGGCCGTAAGACGCTGATTATTGCTGGTACCATCACCAGTGTATGCATGGCATTCCCGGCCATCAGCGCGGTAGCAGAAGGCTATAAAGTCTTTGCCGTCATCGATGCTTCCGGTACTTACAGCAAAATGGCGCAGGAGATCACCATGGCCCGCGTCGTACAGGCTGGCGTCGTGCCGATGGATACTGCCGCGGTTGCGTCCGAACTGCAGAAAACCTGGAATCGGGAAGACGCAGCGGAATGGGCCGAAGTCTATACCAAAATCTTCCCGGCTTATCAGTTACTGATTGAAAGCTATACCAAAGCCCAGGATGTTGTGAAAAATAACGAGCTGCTGGACTCTCAGCGCACTTAACTTTTCCGATCTTCCGCAAACGCCTGTTTAATATAAGCAGGCGTTTTGTCATGCGCAGCATCAGTCCCTGTCAGCCATTACGTCCGGCCATAACCCCCCCATCGACATCCCAGACAGCACCAGTTACCCAACCCGCCTTGTCTGACAACAGGAACGCGACGGTTTCTGCCACATCACGCGGCGTACCGACCCGGCCAATCGGATGGAAGCTATCAAAGCTGCTCATCATACCTTGTACATCTTCTTTCGGGATAAATCCTTCATAGATGGGTGTATGCACGACCGCTGGCGAAACGGCGTTCACGCGAATCCCATGCGCACCCAGCTCGATAGCCAGATTTTTGGTTAAAGCATGCAGACCCGCTTTGGCCATCGAATAGGCCGATGAAGGTGTCGCGCCCACCGCTTGTTGCGCCCACATTGAACCAATATTCACGATGGCGCCGTTAATATTGTCTGCCAACATATTACGCACCACGTCGCGGGTAATGAAAAACGTCGCCCGATTGAGGCTCATATATTGCTCATAATCCTCAACCTCATGTTCAATAAACGGTTTCGGGAAAAACACGCCAGCCGCATTGACCAGCAGGCTGATATCTTTATGTCCGGCATTCAACCTGGCCATCACCTGCTGCGCTCCGGCTTCCGACATCAAATCCGCAACAATCACCGCGACATCACCCAACGTCGCCAGAGTTTGACGCGCTTGCTCTGCTTTGTCGGCGCGGTTGCCTACCAGCACCACGCTACCGCCGCCCTGGAGGATCAGTTTCGCCGTTTCGAATCCCATCCCACTGGTCCCACCCACAACTAACAATTTCTTTCCGGCAAATAATGCGCTCATCGTTAACCTCGTTTAAAGAATCCGTTGATGCGCTAAAGATGCCACTCGTTTCAGAGGTTGACGACTGAGAAGAAATAGCGCCTCAAGAAAGAAAATCTATCTCGCTGGCATATACTGAAAACAGTTAACAAGAATGGAAAAAAGCAGATGCGTTCACTCAATCGGCTAAAATGGTTACACGCTTTTGAAGCCACCGCCCGTCATGGCAGCTTCACCGGCGCGGCGCAGGAACTGGGCGTGACGCCTGCAGCCGTTGGACAACTGGTGCGTGCGCTGGAAGATTGGGTAGGCCATCCACTGTTACATCGCACCCGCACGGGCAAAGAACGCCTCACGCTGGTCAGCGAAGCACAGGACGCATTGCGCGATATCACTCTGGGACTGGATAACCTGGAATCAGGACTCAACAAGCTGCGCGGCCGTCGGGCACGCTCAGTGGTAATTATTACCGCGTCGCAGGTCCTGGTCATGAACTGGTTGATGAGTCGTCTCAATCGTTTCTCACAAACGCATGAAAACATCGAATTACGTTTGAATGTGACGGAAAAGCTGATGGATGTCGCCCACGGCGAAGCCGATCTGGGTGTACGCTGCGGCAAAGGTGACTGGCCCGGCGTCAACAAAACCTGGTTAATGGATGAAGAAGCCGTTCTGGTCTGCAGCCCACGAATGGTACCGGTAGATAAAATCGCCTGCGGGGAATGGCTGGCCGCGCAAAAGCTGATCCACGATGACACTCCCCACCCCGGTGCTCATTTTCCTGCCTGGGATGATGTCTTGAACGCTACCCATGCCCCGACCGTCCGCGACAGTGGACTGCACATCAACTCCACTGCTGCGGTGATCCTGGCGGCAATCAGCGGTCAGGGCGTGGCTATCGTTCGCCGGGCGCTGGTTCAGCAGTTACTTACCGACGGACAACTGGTGCAACTTCACCCCGACACCCGTTGGCCGCTGACGTGGTCATACTACATCGTCACGCCGCAACACGCGGTAATGCGTCCGGAGGTGAAAGTCTTTAATGACTGGCTGATTGCGGATGTGCTGGCAGAAATCGCGGCTAACTCTGCTATGATGCCTGCACACAAATAAAACAAAACAACATGCCGAGGGAAAGATGGGTTCCACCAGAAGAGGGATGATGAACGTCCTGATTGCCGCCGTATTGTGGGGAAGTTCGGGCGTTTGTGCACAGTACATCATGGAGCAAAGTCAGATGTCATCTCAGTTCCTGACCATGACGCGTCTGATTTTCGCCGGACTTATTCTGCTGATGCTCTCTTTCGTTCACGGCGACAAAGTATTCTCCATTATCAAAAACCGCAAAGACGCGATTAGCCTGCTGATTTTCTCCGTGGTTGGCGCGCTTACCGTACAGTTGACCTTTCTGTTAACCATCGAAAAATCTAATGCCGCCACCGCGACGGTACTGCAATTTTTATCACCGACCATTATCGTGGCGTGGTTTTCCGTTGTACGTAAAGCGCGACCGGGTATTTTGGTGCTAACCGCGATCCTGACCTCGCTCATTGGCACGTTCCTGTTGGTCACCCACGGTAATCCGACGTCGCTGTCTATTTCACCTGCCGCGCTGTTCTGGGGAATTGCCTCCGCATTTGCCGCCGCGTTTTATACCACCTACCCTTCAACGCTTATCGCGCGCTACGGTACGCTGCCGGTTGTTGGCTGGAGTATGTTAATTGGCGGGATGATCCTGCTGCCGTTTTATGCCGGGCAGGGAACCAACTTTGTCGTCAATGGCAGTTTGATTCTGGCGTTTTTCTATCTCGTGGTCATCGGTACGTCACTCACGTTTAGCCTGTACCTGAAAGGTGCGCAGATGATTGGCGGCCCGAAAGCGAGCATTTTGAGCTGCGCGGAACCACTGAGCAGCGCGTTGCTGTCTCTGCTGCTGTTAGGCATTACGTTCACCCTGCCTGACTGGCTGGGCACGATGCTGATCCTCTCATCGGTAGTGCTGATCTCAATGGACTCACGTCGCCGCGCCAGAGCGGTTTAATCCCAACCGGCGCGGCAACGGGTTAATTACCAGCCCGGAACCGCGCCGCCGTTGAAGATGGTTTCCGCCGCTTTTGCTACTTCCGGTGATTGATAAGATTGCAGGAATTCTTTCACATTTTCGGCATCTTTGTTGTCTTCCCGTGCCACCAGGATATTCACATACGGTGAGTTCTTATCTTCGATAAATACGCTGTCATGCACCGGAGAAAGTCCGGTTTGCTGGATATAAGTGGTACTGATAATCGCCACATCTACTTTCTGATCGTCCAGTACGCGTGGTAGCTGTGCGCCTTCCAGCTCCATGATATTCAGATGCCGTGGATTATCAGTAATATCCAGCGCCGTAGGCAACAGACCTGTCCCCGCTTTCAGGGTGATTAACTTTTCTTTTTGCAGCAACAACAGCGCCCGCCCAAGGTTGGTCGGATCGTTAGGTATTGCAATCGTTGCGCCGTCTTTCAGTTCCGCTATAGTTTTGATTTTCTTAGAATAACCGGCCATCGGAAAAACAAAGGTATTGCCCACCGCCACCAGCTTGTAGTTATGCGCTTTATTATCCTGTTCGAGGAACGGACGATGCTGGAAGACGTTGGCATCCAGTTCGCCATGATTAGTGGCATCGTTGGGTAATAATGAGCCACTGAAGCCCACCAGCTCAACGTCCAGCCCGTATTTCTCTTTGGCTACTTTCTTCGCGACCTCCGCCACGTCCTGCTCTGCGCCGTTAATGACGCCCACTTTGATATGTTTCGCGTCATTGCTCTGCTGATCGCACCCTGCCAGCAATAATCCCGCCAGTAATACCACCGTCCCGGCTGCAAAATGAGGTATTTTCAGTTTCACGTTTTTATCCTTTTGAAATAACCGCCTGATGAGTAATGAAATGACTATAGCGGGAAGGCCGCTGCGGTTTAAAAAACGAAAAAGCATCAGCAAGAAGAAAAAAGCATAAAGCAGACATATGGACAAAAATGCCCGGTAGCGCTTACGCTGACCGGGCTGGTGACATGAGGTTATCTGTAGGCCGAATAAGCGAAGTGCCATCCGGCGATAGCAACATCACACCATCTCTTTCACTATCTCCATTAACCTGGCGACATCTTCAGGCCGGGTATTACCCGTTTGTGGATCGATAATCGAGCTGTAAACATGCGGCATCACGCGGGGCACTCCCGCCTCCAGACAGGTTTTCAGGATAATGCCGAAGTTATTGAGATCGAGCCCGCCCGTCGGTTCAATCAGCGTCATGCCGTTGCGCGCAGCGGTCGTCGCCAGCGCGTACAACTCAGGCAGCGACCGCTCTCCCCCCATCGGGAAGAACTTCGCCGCGTGAGCCCCTGAATCCAACATCATCCGTACCGCTGCATCGCAGGAAACGCGGGCTGGCGTGCCCTGGCTACTGCTGACGCCCGTCGAGATCAGCACCTCTCCGGGTGTACCCGTCGGGCTGACCAGCGCATTGATATGGGTTTGTTCGCCGCCTGTTGCCGCCAGCGCCCCTGCCGCAAACCCGCAGCCGGTAAAGGTCTGGTTGACGTGCGCCGGGTGAACCGTTGAAGCTATCATCGCCGCTTTGTAATACTGTGCCGGGTCGCCAGCCCCCAGCCCGACGGAGATTGACGGCACCTCCGTCATCCAGCGTTTAACTTCCCGAACGCCCTCATCAACTGACGTAAACTGCGCGGAAAGCACGCCGATCACCGCATGGCCTTCGGCAGCATCATAGATTTCCCGCGCATTGGCGATATCCTTCGCCAGTACGTTAATGGCCACTTTATTCCGATAAAAATTAATGTGCTGCATGGTCTGCAATCTCCTTTAATCGCGCTACGATCAACGCCATTTCCCCTTCTGCGACCGTACGCGGATCAAGACTAAAAACGCCCTGATGAAGGTTGTAACGACGAGCGTAAATCGCGATATCGCCCCCGCGAAGTTGCGCTTCTACAGCATAAGCATCCAGCCCCAGCGCCTGCGCGTTCACCCGAATCCGAATCCGCCAGATGGCGCGTCCGGCTTCGTCCTGCTCGATATCGGCGTCCAGTCCGGGAATCGCTGATATCGCCTGCGCCACGGGGCGGAGCTCTTCAGCGGTAACCACGGTTTGTTCCTGATGATAGTTTTCCAGGGCATACACCAGCCCAACCATATTCTCTTTGCCGATTTTCATCGCCCGGGCAATCCCGTGGTGCTGCGCTTTACACGCGGCAATCCACTGTTTCTTCCCGGTGATAAACCCGGAGGTTGGCGCGTTAAAGGCTTTTGCCCCGCTGTAGACCACCATATCCGCCCCGCTCGCCACCCAGGCGTGTAAATCCTCCTCGGCAGCGGCATCGACAATCAACGGCAGGTTGTGAACCTGCGCGACCTGCACAAAATCTGCAATGCTCAACATGCCCTTCTGCACGCAGTGGTGCGATTTCACGTACAACAGCGCGGCAGTGTTATCGGTAATCGCGCTCTCCAGCTGCCAGCGGGCCGCCAGATTACTTGAGCCGACTTCCACCACGCGACCACCACCCAGGCGAATCGCGCTGGTGATTGGCGCCCCGTAGTCAACGTTATGCCCGCGCAGCATGACCACTTCATTCGCCATACCTGTGCTATCGGGCATTAGCGAGACTCGCGCCGGGTCGCCGCGGGTAATGGCTGCGGCGACAGAGATAGCAATGCCCGCCGACGCACAAGAGGTGATATAGCTGTCCTCCGCGCCGGTATAGCGGGAAACCAGCTCACCGGTACGGTCCACCAGCCGATCAATTTCAACAAAGGCCGAGGCCGCCCGCGCGGTGGCCTGCATCACCTCCGGCGCTACGCTGGAAACACCCAGAATCGTCATCTTGCCGCAGGCGTTAATGACCTGTTTTAGCCCCAGTTGTTGATAAATATTCTGTGTCATGGCTTACAGCACTCCCAACAGCGAACAAACCACGCTGAGCGCCACAATCGACAGCAGAATCGTGGTGTAACGCGGTCCTTTCTTCACCAGATAAAAATAGATGGCGAACACCGCCGCCAGCGGCAACAGGCCGGGGGCAATAGAGTCGAGAATTTGCTGGACCACCACTTCAGAGCCTTTCAGGGCGCTGAGTTTTAGCGGGGTGGTGATCTTAACGTAGCTCGCGGAAAGCGCGCCCATCATGATCAGACCCAGCACGTTCGCACCGTAGATAAGCTCCTTAATCCGCCCTCCCTGCAGCAGACCGATAATCGAGTCACGCCCCAGCGTATAGCCTTTGTGCACCATGCCGTAGCTGATTGCCAGCGTAATAGCCGGATAGAGAATTAACGGTACAATTCCGCCCATCGCGCTGCCATTGGCCGCGAATGGGATGAAAATAGCGATTAATAGCGGCATAACGGCGGCCCAGATGATGGAGTCGCCCATCCCGGCCAGTGGCCCCATTAAGCCAGTTTTAATCCCAGTGATCGAAGCGTCGCTAATCGGCTCGCCGCGCGTTTTCTGCTCCTCCATCGCAATGGAGATCCCCTGAATCACCGCCCCGAACGTCTGTTCAGAGTTGAAGAAGTTCAGATGGCGTTTTAGCGCTTCCACTTGCTCCTCTTTTTGCGGGTAAAGCTTTTTGATGATCGGCGTCATCGAGGCGCAGAAAATCAGGCTTTGCAAACGCTCATAGGAGCTGGAAACTTCCGCGCCCAGCCAGTAGATAAACCAGGCTTTAGTGATGTCTGCTTTGGTCAGCGCGCCGCTTTCCCGTGCGCGTTCGACCAGTTCATGCTGCATTACGTTGCTGCTCATCATGCTGCTCCTTCATTTTTCGCCAGACCTTTAATCAGGAAGGCCACGCAGGTACCAAAGATCGCCATCGCCATGATGTCCACCTTCAGGTACAGCACCGCAAAGAATCCGCCGATAAACCACGGCAGCAGGCTCTTTTTACCGATCACCATAATGGTGATGGCGAAGCCCAGCGCCGGCAGAATGCCGCCCATAATTTCAAAAGAGTGGGTGAGCCAGTGCGGCATCAGCTTCAGGAAGCTTTCCACCACGTCCTGACCAAAATAGTTAGCGGCGAAGACGACCGGGAAACGCAACACCAGCCCGAGTAATGCCGGGTAGAGGAACGCACAGCGCATAATGCCCGCCATATTGGCCGTTTCCGCGTGCTTGTCGGCCATATGTACCCACGCGGCGTTTAACGTGCGGCGCAACTGGTCGAGGAACACACCGATAACACCAAACGGGATCGCCAGTGCGATGGCCAGGTTCGGGTCCATTCCGGCCTTCACGGCGATAGGAATTGAAATACAGGCAGCCAGCGCCGGATCCGACGGGACGTTGCCGCCCGGCGTAGAGGTCACGCCGAGGTAAACCAGCTGCATACCTGCGCCAATGATCATCGCCGTTTCCATATTGCCTAACAGCAGGCCAACGAATACGGCAATCACCACTGGCTGTAGCAGCATGGCGGAAAAGGTGTAGCCAAGGCGTAATCGGGCAAACCAGTAATACAACCCCATCAGGCTTGCAAAGACTAAAGTATCCATAGTTAAGTACCCTGTTATCAAAGGATTAGAATTTTTTCAGGATATCGTCCAGCGACTGCGGCTTATCTTCCGGGATAGTCTGGAAGAACACCTGAATCCCACGATTTTTCAGGTCGCTCAGAATGCCGACGTCTTTTTCATCCAGCGTGATGTTCTGGAATACCGCTTTGCGGTTTGGCCCACCGCCCAGTCCACCGACCTGAATGGTGGTGACATCAAACCCCAACTGGACCGCTTCCTGAACCGCCGCCAGAGAGGGGAACAGCACCAGAACCTTGCCGTCACCAAGCTGATTTTCTTTCCATGCGGCGGCAAAACTCTGGTTACCGAAGCAATCCACTTTGATATTTGGCGGCGCTGCCATCAGGTAGATATTTTTCATAAATGGGTCGGCGTCCAGCTCATCGCTAACCACCGCAATCCGGTTTGCCTGAGATTGTCCAACCCACTTAGTCACAACCTGTCCATGAATCAGACGGCTATCGATACGACATAAGACGATGTTTGCCATGATGTTTAATCCTTATTGTGATTGTTGTAATTGACGTACGTGAGCTACAACGTCCAGGCAGCTGCTACGCCCGGCCTCAACCAGTTCGGCCACACAGGTGGTCAGTTGGCCCTGCTCGCGTTTGTCCAGCGCCTCCAGTAACAAAGAGGCGTTCAGCCCGGAAATCACTGCCACCGGGTAATCAGCGCTCAGCCGCGCCGCTACGTTAGAAGTGGTGCCGCCAATAAAATCGGTCAGGATCAGTGAACCTTCCGGCATGGTTTTCACCACGGCTTCAACGCGCTGATAAAACTCGCCGAGCGTATCAACCGGCATCAGCGCAATTTCGGTCACGCCTTTGATTTCGCCCATCACCATGCGCAGGCTGTTGCAAAGCTGTTGCCCCCAGCCGCCATGGGTCAGCAGCAGGATCTGGGGCAAGGATTCAGTGGTAGTCAAAATGGCCTCCTGGCTCGATTACATAGACATAGGTAAACAGAGCAAAGGCTGTGCCAGAATTTGTGTCACGCGGGGGAGTAGTGGATGCAGGCGGGGCGCAAAGCCCCACCAGACAAGAGATTAGCTATACAGCAGTTCGTAGATATAAAAATATTCCGCGTCCGATAAGCGAATGGCATAGGCCTCTTCGATCGGCAGGAAAGCAGATTTAATGACACTAAACGCGCGGATATCCAGATCCGGCTTGTTCTCTAACGCCATCTGTAACGGTTTGCGGTTAATCACGATACGCTCAACCATACAGCAGCAGTGGATCAGGAAGCGCAGTGTCACCTGACGGCTCGGTTTCAGCGAAAGCGCGGTGGTCAGATGATTCAGCACCCCTTCCATCTCTTTCAGAATGCGCTGCGGGTTGAGCACCGAAATATGGTTAATGATGCTTTCCATGGTCAACGCGCTGATGAAACGCATCGCGCTGCGTTCCATCTCCAGACGGCGTTCACTGCTGGAGAGATCTGGCGTCAGCAGGCTGAGCACCAGTTCAGGTCCCTGCTCTGAGAACAACTCCTCAAGCGAGATAAACGGAATATCCGGCAGTCCCGGCTGGAAAGTGCCAACGATCCCCGCCAGACGCTCGCTGGCGTTAATCGCCTGCTGAACGCGCTCCAGGCTGCGGACTTCGTTGTAGTCGAGGATCACCATCCGCGTGTCCTGCGACATTAGCTCGCCGAAGCTCTCCTCCAGCACCTTTTTGATTTTTTCCGCCGTACCCATACCGGTAATACAGGAGATGACCAGCACTTTACCGCTGTTTTCCTGCTGCGGCGTACAGAGCTGACAGGGAATATTTTTGCTCTGCATTAATGCCGCCAGCTGCGGTAAGTCACTGGTTTCATAACTTAAATCCAGTCCTATTTCCAACAAGCTGGTGAGCGTAATGTTCGGCATCAGCAGAACATCTATCTGGAATAATTTGCTGATAGTGCTGCCAAAATGGACCAACGAGCCAATATCCACCATCAGAATCAGTCGGCGATATTGCCGCACCTGGATCATCTGCGTCAGGGCTTCCAGCGTATCATGCACCGACTGCTCGAAAGGCATATCAATAGCGCTGAACACCTCGCGCTCCAGCACGCGGTTCACATACTGCGCCTGGCTGGTGGCCGTCGTCGCGCCATGGGCGATCAAAATCACGCCACAATCCGGGCTGGCATCAATTCGTTGGCGGTAATGCCGACACTCTTTGAGGAACAGGCACAGCCAGACCACCTCCGTCGCCGGACACTGAATATGCAGCAGTTCATTGATTTTTCGGCATAACAGCGTGGCGTTTTCGTATTCATCTTTACAGCGATCGAGGATCAGGCTGGAAGAATAAAGCTGGGGAATAAGCCCGCGCTGCACGTAGCCAATCAGCGCCAGAAAGTGTTTGCGCAACGGGTTAACCAGATTCTCCGGCAGCGTGAAACCAAGCACTTGCTCAACACAGCCGATCAGCAGCGTCACGCGCTCTTCAATCTGATCGCCATAGCGCGGGGGATGCGCCACGCTGTCGCGGCTGTAGAGACCGTATTCAAAAATCGAGCTGAGTTTATTTTTTAGGATCGCCAGAGTTTCGGCTGGCGGTACGTTGCTGTTACGCAGGTTGATATATTCCCGGGTCAGGAAGCTGTAAAAGAGATCGCTCTCTTCTATTTCAGCTCCGGTCGCCAGCGAATTTTTCAGTGCGGGCAGCGTACGGGCATCGATGCTCAGATGCTCTTTACCTTCGAACAGCGCTCCCACCAGCAGACGTTGTTCCGGCGTGGCGTTAAACGGCATTTCTGCCAGACGTTTATCCAGCTGTAGCGTATCGCTGTGTTCCGTCATCCCCGAGGCCCAGGCCTGGGCGCAGAGAAACTGAATGTCGCTCTTGAGCTGACCAATATTGCCTTCCAGCGGCTTGTTCAGCAGCCAGAGCAGCAGGGTACGATCGATGCTTATCGTGCGCTCGATTTTGCGGCTCTCACGCTGTAAAAAGCCGACGATCAGCTCAACCTGCTCTTCCACCGAGCGCTGGCGGATGCCGGGTAAGTCGATACACACCTGAATACGTCGCTGGAAGGTGCGCAGCAGCGCCGAGCTGACCGGTTCGGTGGTTGCACAAATCAGACGGACCGAAATAGAACGCGCCACGGCGCTTGAGCCGAGCGGTCGGTATTCGCCTTTGTCGAGAATTGAGAACAGCTTTTCCTGACCTTCATACGGCAGGCGATGCACTTCATCAAGCAGCAGATAACCGCCGTCAGCCTGCTCGACCAGACCCGGTTTATTCTCATTTGCGCCGGTAAAGGCCCCCTGTCGATGGCCAAATAAATGGGACGAGAGCAGCTCCGGGTTATGGGCGTATTCCGCGCAGTTAAAATAGACCAGCGGTGGCGGTGTTCCCGTTGCGCGTTCGCAGGCAAAACGGTGCATCAGTTCGGCAAAAAAGGTTTTGCCCACACCGGAAGGACCGGTCAGCAGAACGTGCAGCCCGTGGGGATAAAGCACCGCCGCGCGACCTTTTTCCACCGCATCACGCAGGCTACGATCGTAACCAATCAGGCCGAAAAAGGGATCATCTGTCGCCTTAGCTTCCTGAACAGGCAACAGATCGGCCACGGTTTGCACTTCGCGCTCGGACTCATCCAGTTTGCGTCCCAGCAGCGTTTCAATCGCCTGACGATGCAGAAAGAATACCGGGCGTCCGCGACTTTTAATCGCCAGACCGTCATTCCAGAGTTGATTGAGATCTTTACTGACCGAGTTTCGCGCCAGCCCAAGATTAAAGCCGATGGCCTCCGCGGTGAACGCCGTTTCCTGCGCCAGTTGGGCAAGATTCAGTCCTCGCGTCAGCCGTTCCAGCTCTCCCAGTATTATCTCAATCCGTCTCATCTCTTTACCGCTTAAGAAATAAATGATTGTTCAGAACATACACTATTCTGCTGCGCAAGAAAGTGAGGCGGCATCCAGACCTTCCGGTCATCAAAACGTTTTCGACAAATAATGGCGCGCGGCACCGGTTTCCGGGAAGTTATCGAGGGTCATTTGCAGCTGATAGCCGTTTTTCTGATAAAACGGCAGCGCCTGGAAACTCATCGTATCCACCAGCGCATGCAGACACCCTCTCTCACGCGCGGTTTGTTCCGCCGCCTGCATCAATTTTGTGCCGTAACCGCCTTTACGCAGCGAATCATGCATCCATAAAAACTCAATGCACAGCCATTCGCCTTTAATTTTGCCGATCAACCCGCCCAGAATTTCATTGTGCTCATCGCGCCAGTACACTGCCAGGTCGCCAAAATTGGTGGTTCTGAGAAACTGGCGATTGTACGCACGCAATCCGCTCAGCAGCGCGTTTTGATCGTCTTCGGTAATCGTATCGGTAATCTGTATTTGCATCCTATCCTCCTGAAAAACTACAACGTCTGGCTGATTTAGTTTTAAGCATTAACACAGGCTGATGAGTGAGTCGTATGCCGTCTACACTTACTCTTGAGATGATGCGCATAGACAACAAGGATTATTATCATGAAACGAGCCATTTTTCCGATTATTGCCGTCCTTTTAACGCTACCCGCTCTGGCGCAAGCCGACTCAGCGTATGGCGGTCTGCAGGCTGTACACGAAAAAAATACCGTGCTGAATGACTTACGTAAGATTTGCACCCCGCAAGGGTCGCCGTCAGATGAGATATGGGAAAAAACAATTATGGCTGATACGCGCAATCAACAGCACATTCGCGAAGCCATTCTGGCAATACAAAGAAACAATCAGAACAACTACTGGGAAGCACTTGGCAAAGTGGAATGCCCGGATTTATAGCCATTATGTTGTAAAATGAGCACTGTAACCGGTTTCTGTATCGTAAAAACACGTATTGTTGCCAGAACAGATAAATAGCAATGGAGCAACAATATGCGATACCGTTTTCCTGAAAACTTCTGGTGGGGCAGTGCCTGCTCGGCGCTACAAACCGAAGGAGATAGCCTGAACGGCGGTAAAAGCCAGACCACGTGGGATGTGTGGTTCGACCGTCAGCCAGGTCGTTTCCATCAGGGGGTTGGCCCGGCGAACACCTCAGGCTTTTATCAGCACTGGAAACAGGACATCGCACTGCTCAAGCAGCTGAAACACAACAGCTTCCGTACATCTCTGAGCTGGTCACGCCTGATCCCGGACGGCACCGGTGAGGTTAATCCTGAGGCCGTCGATTTCTATAATAACGTCATCGACGAGCTGCTGGCGCAAGGCATAACGCCATTTATCACCCTGTTCCACTTCGACATGCCGATGGGGATGCAGGAAAAAGGCGGCTGGGAAAACCGTGAAGTGGTCGAGGCGTTTGGCCACTACGCACAGACGTGTTTCAAATTGTTCGGCAACCGCGTTAAGCACTGGTTCACCTTCAACGAACCGATTGTTCCGGTAGAAGGTGGTTATTTGTATGACTTCCATTACCCTAACGTGGTGGATTTCAAACGTGCGGCCACCGTGGCGTACCATACCGTGCTGGCGCATGCGACGGCGGTGCGGGCGTATCGTGATGCAAACCATGACGGTGAAATTGGCGTGGTATTAAACCTGACGCCTTCGTATCCGCGCTCGCAGCATCCGGCAGATGTCAAAGCCGCGCACCATGCGGACCTGCTGTTTAACCGCAGCTTCCTCGACCCGGTGCTGAAAGGGGAATATCCAGCTGACCTGGTGGCATTGCTGAAAGAGTACGATCAGCTTCCGGCCTGCCAGCCAGGCGATGCGCAGTTGATCGCCGACGGCAAAATCGACCTGCTGGGGATTAACTATTATCAGCCGCGTCGTGTGAAATGTCGCGATACGGCAGTCAATCCGAATGCGCCGTTTATGCCGGAGTGGCTGTTTGATTACTACGAAATGCCGGGGCGTAAAATGAACCCTTACCGCGGCTGGGAAATTTATGAGCCGGGTATTTACGATATTATTACCAATCTTCGCGATAATTACGGTAACCCACGCTGCTTTATTTCAGAAAACGGTATGGGTGTAGAAAACGAACAGCGCTTTATTCAGGAAGGACAAGTTAACGACAGCTACCGTATCGAATTTGTTGCTGAGCATCTGAAATGGCTACATAAAGGCATTAGCGAAGGCTGTCATTGCCTTGGCTACCATATGTGGACCTTTATTGATAACTGGTCATGGCTCAACGGCTATAAAAACCGCTACGGTTTTGTCCAGCTGGATTTAGAAACGCAAAAACGCACGGTGAAAAAGAGCGGCGAATGGTTTGCCCATACCGCCGAAAATAATGGTTTTGATTGATTAAGTTGCCGGATGACAGTGTTGACTGAAAACGATGCGCCATCCGGCAACTGTTTTCACTGAATCCTGACCTTCATCGTAACCAGAAGCGCTGTCAGCAGCATCAGGCTGCCCGAGAGCATCAGGGGCGACAGCAGTCCGAGGTTATCAAGCGCGTAGCCTCCCACCGCAGCCCCGCAGGTATTGGCAAGCTGGATCACGGCGACCTGAACGGATCCGGCTTTTTCTGCCTGATCGGCAAGTGAGCGGGTGATCCACGTCGACCAACCGACCGGTACCAACGCAAACGCCAGCGCCCAGATTATTGCAATGCCCGCGGCAACCACTTTATCGCTACCCCACAAAATCAGGACCAGCGCGCTGAGCGCCAGCACCAGCGGCGCACCGGCCAGGGCCAGTTTGACCGAGCGCTTCAGAATCACCGAAGAGAACGACGTCCCGACAAAGCTGGCGATACCAAAACTCAACAGCACCAGCGTCAGGCCATCAACATCAAAGCCCGCCAGATTCATATAGACAGGGCGAATATAGGTAAAGAAGGCGAACTGCCCGGCAAAGGACATGAAGATGGCAATCATCCCGGCCATTACTCCGGGGCGCTGCAGCAGGCTGAACATGTTTTGCTTCTGATGCGAAGGTTCGCCCGGCAGCGAAGGCAGCGCTCTCACCACCCAGATGGTACACAACACCCCCATTATCGCCGCCGCGTTAAACACGTTGCGCCAGCCGATGATGCCGCCCAAAAAGCTTCCCAACGGCGCGGCAATCACCAGCGCGATGGACACCGCGCCAAAGATCACCGACAGCGCTTTCGGCACCGTACGCGCGGGAACCAGACGCATAGTCAGCGACGCTGACATCGCCCAGAACCCGCCGAGCGCCAGCCCCAGACAGGCACGACCGATCAGCAGTAGCGTAAAAGAGTTAGCAAATGAAACCAGCAGGCAGGAAAGCGTCAGCAGAACCGAAAACAGGATCACCACATAGCGACGATCGGTCGCCTGGATAATTTGCGTCACAAACAGGCTGGCGAACATGGCGACAAACGCCGTCACGGTCACTGATTGTCCGGCAACGCCTTCTGAAATGCCCAGATCCTGCGCCATTGGCGTCAGCAGGCTAACGGGCAGAAACTCAACGGTTATCAGGCAGGCAACACAGAACGCCACGGCGAATACCGCCGACCAGTTTGGCCGGGTATTTACCTCAGCGCGGGATTTTTGTTCAACAGCGTCACTCATTTTGTTACCTGCGTGGGGTTATTGTAGAAAAGTTACGCATTGTAACATTAAAAGTGTGACGTATTTAACGTTTTGACAACTCTCACCGCCGGATGGCGACGTCGCCTTATCCGGCCTACGGCTGAGCCTCTTTGTAGGACTGATAAGCGTAGTGCCATCAGGCATCACTATCAGTGCAGCCAGTGCACGCCATCTTCAGGTTGGAAAAAGGCGTTATAGCGCATCTGGAACGCGTTAAGTTCCTGCATATCCGGCTCCATTTCACGTAGAAACCCGAGCGCCAGGCGCACCTGCGCGTCGGTGATCGGGGCGGCCAGGCGAGATTTTTGTAGCAGGCGGTGCCACTGCAGCAGGTTCTGCTCACTACCGTCGACAATGACGATTTGCCAGATTAACAATACCTGGGCGGCATTTTGCAGATGCGATTCCTCAGGGCGGTGCAGGTACTGTAAAAACGCCTCACCCTGTATTTTTCCCATCTGATCAATCATCGATTCTACCGGTACCACATCAATATTCAGTCGCTCGCTCAGACGGCGAATGGCCCGTCGTGATCCAGACGTCAGCACCCGAAAACCCACTACAAAAACAACCACCAACGTGGCCAGCATTATCCAAATCATTAATGACGATACCGCCGCTTAAACTAATTTTTCCGAAAGGGACTGACAGGCTTCGCGCACCCATTGCGAATATTGTGGAATACAATTTTTTGGCATTTGTAATTCAACGCCGCTGATACTTATTGCCGCAATCACGTCTTTATTACGGTTAAAAACCGGTGCGGCAATGCAATAGATGCCAGGAGAGTCTTCGGCGTTATCAAAGACCCAGCCTTGCTCGCGGATTCTGGCAAATTCCTTCATTAATGCTTTTTTGCTGGTAATGGTGGTTTCGGTATACCGTGGCAACACTTCCTCAGGCAACAGTTCATCGATTTTGTCCTGCGGCAACCAGGCACAAAGCGCTTTCCCCACACCGGAGCTGTGCATCGGTAATTTTTTACCAACCCAGGTCCGAATGCCAATCGGCTGGGTATTCTCCAACTTCATAAGATAAATTGGCGCGACTTCATCCAATATACCTAAGTGACAGGTCAGATCCGTTTGCTGACGCAGTTTTTCCAAAACAGGAAGTGCTGCATTACGAATATCAAATTGTTCCAACGAACGATTTCCCCATTCGTACAGCTTCAAGCCCAAAAAGAAACGTCCCTTTTCCAGGCGCAAAAGATGATGCGCAACCAGTGCATTTAGCAGGGAAGACGTGCTGCTTTTTGGTAATGCCAGATCCTGCTGAATCTGACTGAACGTCGCTCCTGGGGAGTTAAAAAGATAATTACAGATTTTTACTGTCTTATCCAATGCGGGAACAGAGGTCGTAATGTCTTGGTTCATGCGATATTAATCTTTTTTATTCATAGACTCTGCACAGTATACCGCAATCACTTTTCTCAGGAATGCGGCTTTTTTGCACATACGCAAACTGGGCTCTATTACCTAAATTTTATACCCACAAACCCGATCCATCTCACAGTTGTTCATTTGTTCTGCAAAAAACGTTGACGAACGATTTGGATATTTGCTGTACTAACTTCAATATACAGAACATAAGTTCCATATACAGAACTAAAGGAGTGGCAATGTTGAACATTTTTAAGGGCATCTTCCCACCAGTGCCGACTATCGTTGACGAAAGCGGTGAATTGGATCGCGCAGGAATGGCAGTAATGATTGACCATGTGATTAGCAATGGTGCCGACGGAATGCTCATTCTGGGCAGTGGTGGCGAATTTTCCCATTTCTCGTCCGAACAAAGAAAGCAAATTGCAGAGTTTAGCCTGCAGCATGTTGCTGGTAGAGTTCCTGTTCTTATTGGTATCGCCTGCGCCAGCACAGCGGAAACTATCGAACTTGGAAAGCATGCTGAAAACGCGGGCGCAAAAGGAGTACTGGTAGTCAATCCTTATTATGCAAAACTCAGCGATGAGGCCCGCTTTACGCATTACAAACGAATCGCTGAAGCGCTAAGCATTCCCGTCTTCTTATATAATTTTCCAGAACTAACTGGCCAGGATATTGGTTTAAACGTTATCACTCGCCTTGCCCGTGAAGTACCAAATATCGTTGGCATTAAAGATACAATTGATAACATTAGCCACACCAGGGAAGTTATCAATCAGGTTCACTGTTTCCGCCCAGACTTTATCATTTTTAGCGGTTATGACGAATATTTGCTTGATACATTATTACTCGGTGGACATGGCGGCATTCCGGCAACATTTAACTTTGCGCCTCATATTACACGCGGAATTTATCAGGCTGTTCAGCAGAACGATCTTGCTACCGCCAAAGCACTTCAACAACAACTTGCCGGATTATCACCTTTATATGCCTTAGAACAACCGTTCTTTGCCGTTATCAAGACCGCCATTAAATTAAGTGGCGTGGATATATCAACTGCAGTTGTCCCGCCAGCATTACCGTTAAATGAAGAAAAAAGAGAACAGGTTAAAAATATTTTATC
Source organism: Citrobacter sp. wls714 (assembly GCF_005281025.1). Classification (NCBI taxonomy): domain Bacteria; kingdom Pseudomonadati; phylum Pseudomonadota; class Gammaproteobacteria; order Enterobacterales; family Enterobacteriaceae; genus Citrobacter; species Citrobacter sp. wls714. The sequence continues at coordinate 104,189 of NZ_SZWZ01000024.1, forward strand.
CCGTATTGCGGTATAAACCAGCATGAGAGCAAAGATAATGAACATCAACCCTGTATTAAAATTGAATCCCAAAGATGATGTGGTTATCGCAAGGCAGGCTGTCCCCGCAGGCACCCGGCTTGAAGAAGAGCACATTACGGTACTCAGTGATATTCCCGCAGGGCATAAAATCGCCCTGCATGCACTGAGGGTTGGCGATGCGGTCAGACGTTATGGGCAAATTATTGGCTTCGCAACTCAGCCCATTAAGCCTGGCGAACACATCCACATGCATAATTTGGGAATGGGTGACTTCGAACGCGACTATGCCTGGGGCGAAGATTGCCATTCACCCTCCCCAGCCCCTCAACAGGATACCTTTATGGGTATCCGACGCGCCGATGGTCGTGCAGCTACACGTAATTACATCGGTATTTTAAGCTCCGTAAACTGTAGTGCCACGGTCGTAAGAGCTATTGAGGATCACTTCCGTCTGCAGGGTCTTGCAGATTACCCGAATGTTGATGGCGTGGTGTCATTACCACAAAGTTTTGGCTGTGCTATTGGCTCTAAAAGTGAATCAATGGACGTTATGAGACGTACGATGGCCGGTTATGCCACCCATGCCAACTTTGCCGGAGTAATCATCGTTGGACTGGGATGCGAATCCAGTCAAATTAAAGACATGATGAACGCCCATGGACTGGCCGATGGCCCAATGATGCACAGTTATACCATTCAGGATGTGGGCGGTACACGTCACGCCATTGAGAAAGGAATTTCCCTGGTTAACCAAATGTTGCCCGTTGCTAACCAGGTAACACGCCAACCTATCCCGGCATCAGAAATCATACTCGCGCTGGAGTGTGGCGGTTCCGACAGCTATTCCGGGATCTCAGCCAATCCAGCTCTGGGCTATGCGGTAGATAAACTGGTGCAACAAGGCGGAACAGCGATTTTATCTGAAACCTCCGAAATTTATGGTGCAGAGCATCTTCTTACCCGCCGCGCTATTTCTCGCGAGATAGGTGAAAAACTCATTGCCCGCATTCACTGGTGGGAAGAGTATTGTCGCCGCACCGGAAGTGAAATGAGCAATAACCCCTCGGCGGGTAACAAAGTCGGCGGACTGACGACCATTCTGGAAAAATCACTTGGTGGTATTGCTAAAGCGGGTACAACCAATCTGACAGAAGTGTATGAGTATGCAGAACCGGTAACCGCGAAAGGTTTTGTCTTTATGGATACCCCTGGATATGACCCTATTGCCGTTACGGGGCAAATCGCCGGAGGAGCAAATCTTCTGTGTTTCACCACAGGCCGAGGTTCTGCCTTTGGTTCCAAGCCAACCCCAAGCCTGAAGCTGGCTACCAATAATGCGCTTTGGCAACGCCAACAGGAGGATATGGATATTAATTGCGGAACCATTGTCGAGGGGGAAGAATCCATTGCAGAAGTCGGTGAACGTATCTACCAGATGATCCTTGAGATGGCATCAGGTAAAAAAACGAAGAGTGAGGAATTTGGCTATGGCAGTCAAGAATTCGTCCCCTGGACTGTTGGCTCCATAATGTAACACTCCACAATATAATAATACCTCGTACCGCCATACTCATTATGAGTATGGCAAGGAGCCCTTATGTCTATTGTTAACGTAAATACTGAAGAAGAAAAATTAAAGGCAACAACAGTAAGGTGGCGCATATTTATTATTATGCTCTTATTAGGTGCTATTAACTATATTGACCGCACCTCTCTTTCTATTGCCATGCCTTATATTACAGATGAATTTGGTATTACCGATACTCGCGTTGTTGGTGTGATTCATAGTGCCTTTTTCTGGGCTTATGCATTAATGCAAATTCCTAGTGGGGTCATTGCTGATAAATTCAAAGCCAGAAATATCATTGCTCTGGCCACTATCTTATGGGGAGCATTTCAAGCCATAGCGGCTCTGTGTCACTCTATTTTCACCCTTTCACTTTCTCGTCTGGGGTTAGGCGTCACTGAATCTCCAATCATGCCCGCCGGCGCGAAGTTAATGGGCACATGGTTAACGCCAACCGAACGTGGACGTGGTTCGATGCTACTTGATGGCGGCGCGCCATTGGGTACGGCGCTGGGTGCGGTGATCATCGCCGGACTTATTGCCTTTTTCGACTCATGGCGTATGGCATTCGTAGTGGCTGGTGTGGGAACAATGATTGTCGGTTTACTGGCCTGGTGGTACATCCGCACTTATCCATCAGAACACCCCAGCATCAATAAAGCTGAACTAGACCATATTGTTGCGGCAAACGGTGCTGAAACCAGTAGCAAGAAATACCGTCTGGCCGATATCAAACCTTACCTGAAACAACGTAATGTGATTGCACTTATCTGTGGCTGGGTCTGCTATAGCTTCGTGTTCTATGGCCTGATGACATGGCTACCGCTCTATTTCCAGGCCACCTACGGTTTTGATATCAAATCGATGGGCGGAGCAATGGCGCTGATCTTCCTGCTGTGTTTTGTCGGCCAACTGACTGGCGGCTACATTATGGATAAATGGCGCAGCAAAGGGGCAAAAACAAGCCGCGTTATGCATACGATGTTGGCGATTTCGGCTACCACCGCTGGTGTAGGTATTTTCCTTTGCGCACAAAGCTCGACGCCAGCCGTCGCAATTACCTTGCTCACTATTGCCCTTTTTCCCCTGCGATGGGCCAGCGTTTACTGGTCAATACCCGGACTGCTGGGCGCACAATCAGTTGCAGGCACCATTTGTGGAACTATGAACTTCACCAGTAACTTGTTCGCAGCCATCCTGCCTATTTTTATCGGTTTCCTGGTGCAATCCACGGGGAACTATTACGCAGCGATGATGTTCTTTGCGCTGGCTGCGGTGGGTTATCTCATCTGCTCGTTGCTGATCAACTTTGATAAAAAAATGGTCATTACCGACGAATAGTCCACCTGAATCTGGCCCGTTTACGGGCCATCTTTCAACATCAGGAACGATGTATGTTCAATTCAGAGAATTTCATTGCCGTAGACTGGGGCTCAACTAACCTGCGCATTTGGGTCTATCAACAGAATGAATGTGTCTGGCAACACGCCAGTCAGAATGGGGTACTCAAACATCAACCAGGTGTATTCAAAGACACCTGGCTAACACTGCTCAGTTTGTGTCCCCGGCCATTAAGCAAAGATACAACCGTCATAATGAGCGGAATGGTGGGCAGTAATATCGGGTGGGTAGATAGCCACTATTTACATTGTCCAACCCCGTTAAGTGCATTATCACAGCATCTAACAAAGGTTGAAGATGCCGGCCCTTTTCCCACTTTCATCGTTCCAGGCCTGCAAATTACCGGGCCAGAAAACTACAACGTCATGCGTGGAGAGGAAACTCAGCTTTTTGGCGCCTTAGCTGATGAGAACTGGTACGTATTCCCTGGAACACACAGCAAATGGGTGCAGGTACAAGAGAGTAACGTCTGCGATTTTCAAACCATCATGACTGGCGAGTTTTTCCACTTACTTTCACGTTACTCCATCGTTGGAAAAAACGCCGGGGAACAAAACACGAACGAACAGGCTTTTTTAGCAGGAGCCGAACGCGGCTGGCAGGAAACATGTTTATCCCGCAGCCTATTTGATCTGAGAGCCCGAATACTCACCCATGCGTTGTTACCTGATTCGCTTTACGAATCTCTGTCAGGGTTATTGATTGGCCATGAAATAGCACAAATGCTACAGCATTATGCCATTAACACTGAAGAAGAAGTCATTCTGGTGGGCAATGACGATTTGCTCAGCCGCTATCAACGCCTGTTTCATCATTTCGGTTATCGCTGTCGGCTCTGTAATGGTGAAAACGCATTTGTTAATGGTATCAGGAGACTTTTAAATGAATAGTCGTAACCCTTTGGTCGCTATTTTACGTGGGGTGAAGCCCGATGAAGTGCTGGCCCATATTGATGCACTTATTACAGCCGGATTCAGCACAATAGAAATACCGCTGAATTCACCAGACTGGCAACGTAGTATTGCTCTTGCCGTGGAACATTATGGTCATACGGTAAAAATCGGTGCCGGAACGGTCACCAATGTCAGTGATGTCAGCACACTCTCTTCGCTGGGATGTGCATTTATCCTTACGCCCAACACCGATCCGGAAGTAATTGATACTGCGCGAGCGGCCAAAATGACGACCTGCATCGGCTGCCAAACAGTCAGCGAAGCATTTGTTGCATTCCGGCATGGCGCGGACGGATTGAAAATTTTCCCTGCGGGGGAACTGGGACCGGATTACATCCGGGCATTAAAAGCCGTTTTGCCTCCTCAAGTCCCTTTGTATGCCGTGGGCGGAATTAGGCCAGACAATTTGTCCCATTACCTGAAGGCAGGTTGTTTCGGTGCCGGCTTAGGCAGCGATCTGTATCGTGCCGGACAATCTATCCACCAAACAGCCGCAAATGCGAAGGCATTTATCGAGGCTTATAATACCTTCTGTCAGTCTCAGGCATAAAAAAGCCCGCCATTATGGCGGGCAAAAGTTACCAATGCACACTTAACTCAAGCAACTTTCAATTGTTGAATCTTTTTCTCGCGGCGAATTTTACGTTCTTCAAACACGGCCACGATGGCCATCAGGCAGATACAGCCAATGGCGGCGGTATCCAGCGCGGCAAAGGTGCCTGCCCAGCCGGTGAGGCCGAAAATCGGTGTGCCGTCGGCGATCATCCCGAGACCCAGCTTGGCAAAGCTGTCGCCAATCAGGTAGGCGAAGGTGCCTTTAATGCCATCGGCCGCGCCGATCGCTTTTTTCGGTACAAATCCGACGGCGGCCACGCCGATTAACAGCTGCGGACCGAACACCAGGAAGCCGAGGGCAAACAGCGACGCCAGATAGACGTACTGGTTGCTGGCGTGCTGGTATACGCCGAGCGTGGCGATGATGAGTGCCAGCGCCACGCAAGCCACCAGCGCGCGACGACCGTTAGCGAGATCGGAGAGCCAGCCCCACAGCAGCGTGCCGACCAGCGCGCCCACTTCAAACAGGGTAAAACCCTGAATCGCCACTTCTTTGGAGAGCTTCAGCTCCTGGAAGGCGTAGACGGTGGACCACTGGTCGATACCGATACGCACCACGTACAGGAAGATGTTCGAGAAACATAGCAGCCAGATCACTTTGTTTTTCAGCACGTACTCAACAAAGATCTGCCATTTGGTCATCTCATTTTCTTCGGTCTCTTTGTCCTCTTCGCTGATCTCCTCGCCGAACAGCTCTTCGGCTTTACCGAGGCCATAAGATTCCGGGGAGTCGCTGCCGTAGCGCAGGCCGATAAAGCCGACAATCAGGGCAATAATTGACGGGAAGATAAACATGCCGATGACGTGGCCGTCGAACAGGTAATTCGCGCCGAACAGCGCTACGCCCGCCGCCCCCGCGCCGCCGAGGTTGTGGGAGATATTCCACATGCCGAGGTAGGAACCGCGCTTACGGCGCGGCGTCCACTTGGTGATGGTGGAATAGCTGCACGAGCCGCCGGTGCTCTGGAAGAAGCCGCTCAGCGCGTAGAAAGCGATCATCAGGAACAGGCTGGTTGACCCCGCGCCCATGCTGGCGCTGAAGCCAAGCATACAGATGGCGGAGAGGATCAGCATAAACGGCAGGAACTGCTTGGTATTTTTGCCGTCCGCGTAGTAGGAAACCACGGTTTTACCCACACCGTAGGTGATGGAGAATCCCAGGCCAATCATCCCCAGCTGCGTCATGCTCAGCCCGTAGGTGGAGATCATGTCGTTCTGCGCGATGTTGAAGTTTTTGCGGATCAAGTACATGGTCAGGTAGCCGATGAAGACCACCAGATAGGACTGCATGAACGGTTTGAACCACATTTTGCGCCGCACATCGAGCGGCAGATCCAGGGTCGGCTTACGCACCTGGTTGAGAAAGGCCAGCATTTGACACTCCCGAGCTGATTTTTTTACCTGCGAATGGCAGGCATTGTAAAAATCAGCCAGGGGACACGCCTGAGACAGCGTCCAGGTGAAACCGGGAAAATTTCTTAGTTTTACGCCACTCGGGGCAAAAAGGTGAGGTGCATCACGCTTCGTTGAGATCGCGCGGTGCCTGGGCGTTTAAGAACGGCAGCAACAGCAGTGCTGAGATGCCGGCCGCGATGGCGATCACCACAAAGAATCCGCTCCAGTGCCAGACTTCCATCACCTTCGCCAGCGGCCAGCCGGAGAGCGATGCCCCCAGATAAGCAAACAGGCCGACAAAGCCGGTCGCTGCGCCCGCCGCCTCCTTGTGCGAGCACTCCGCCGCCGCCATGCCAATCAACATCTGCGGGCCAAAGACGAAGAAGCCGGTGGTGAAAAAGCACGCCGCCTGCATCACGTAGCTGGCGAATGGCATCAACCATAGCGAGCCCACGGAGAGCAAAATTCCGGCGGCGAAAATCAGGTTCATCGGCCCACGATTGCCGTTGAATAGCTTGTCCGAGCCCCAACCTGCAACCAGCGCGCCGATGAAGCCGCCCAGCTCGAACATGGTCACGGCGGTATTGGCAGTGACCAAATCGACGCCGAGCGTCTCCGACATATACAGATTGCCCCAGTCGTTGATCGCCGCGCGCACCACGTACACCAGCACATAGCACAGCGACAACAGCCAAATATATGGATTAAGCAACACATATTTGGTGAGGATCTCTTTACGAGTTAACCCCGCGCCCTCCTGCTGCTGGGCAATTTCCAATTCATCGTGCCGCCAGTCGCCAATCGGCGGCAGACCAATCGCCTGCGGCCTGTCGCGCAGCCGCCAGCACAGAAAAACGCCCACCACGATCGCCAGCGTACCGGCAATCATCATCCCGGCGCGCCAGCCGTAATGCAGCGCCGCGCCGCCATGACGATCGGAATCAGCGCGCCGCCGACGTTGTGCGCGGTGTTCCAGATAGCCCACCAGCCGCCGCGCTCATTGCGCGAATACCAGGCGGTGAGCAGGCGGGCGCACACCGGCGCGCCCCAGCCCTGGAAGAAGGCGTTCAGCGCCCACAGTACGGCGAAGGCCCAGACCGAGGTTGAGAAGCCGAACAGGATGTTAACCACGCCGGTGGCGATAAGCCCGATACCCATAAAATAGCGGGCGTTGGAGCGATCGCTAACAATACCGGAGACAAATTTCGACAGCCCGTAGGTGATGTAAAACAGCGTCGCCAGCAGGCCAATATCGCTGCGGGTCAGCACACCGCTGGTGATAATTTCCGGCACCGCGGCGTTAAAGCTTTTGCGTGTGAAATAAAACAGCGCGTAGCCGAGCCAGATAGTCAGCAAAATATGCCGCCGCCAGTAACGGTAGCGGGCGTCCACTTCCTGCTTGTCGGTGATAAGCGGCGCGCTGGCCGGAGCTTTTAAAAACTGAAACATGGCCGTTCCTTAGGCATAGCGCTGGGGCAGCGACACGCTGACGCGCGTGCCGTGCATGCAGGATATCGTGAGTGAACCACCGAGCGCCGTCACCCGCTCGCGCATCCCGGTGAGACCAAAACCTTGTGGGTTCGACCCTGGCGGCAAGCCGCTGCCGTCGTCCTCAATGACCAGCATCAGCCGCTCATCCTGCTGCCAGCCCTGGAGTGTCACCGCGCTGGCATTGGCGTGCTTCACAATGTTGTTCAGCCCTTCCTGACAGACGCGAAACAGCGTCACGCGCTGGCTTTCGCTCAGCAATGACTCATCAATTCGCCAGTCAAGGTGGCTGACGATACCGCGGCTTTCCAGCTCCATTTCACGCATCAGCGAACGAATGGCTTGCTCCAGGGTGAGATCGTCCAACTGGCGCGGACGTAAACGCCCCAGCAGACGGCGTACGGCGTCATACACGCCCAGCGAAAGCTGTTCAATGTGCGCCCCGCTTTGCTTAACGCCCGGGTTCTCTGGAGCCAGGCGCTGTACGATACCCGCCTGAGTGCGAATGGCGGTGATGGTCTGGCCGATATCGTCGTGCAGCTCGCGCGCGACGTCGCGGCGCACGCTCTCTTCGGTTTCAAGCAGACGTTCCGCCAGCCGATGATTGCGCGCCAGCTCGTTTTGCAGCGACTGGTTAAGCTCACGCAGCCGCTGAATACCCGCACCGAGCAGCAGCCCGGTCAGGCTTTGCGCCAGCAGCGAGAGCAGTAAATCGACCGGGTGATCGTGCCATGTCTGGCTGGCAATCAGCGCGATGGCGTTCATCAGCGTGGCGATCAGCGCCCCCTGCCAGCCGTAGTGCCAGGCGAGCGCGATAATCGGTAAAGCGAGGCAAAATGGGGTAAAGCGCGAAAGTTCGGCGGGCAAACCGAGCTGTAGCCACAGGCTGACGGTGAACAGCAGCAGGTACCAGACCAGATGTCGCCCGCGCCAGTTCACCGGCTGCGACACCAGCGCCGGGCCGAGCGGCAGCCAGGTGGTGCTGGTCAGATAGTGCCAAAACACCAGGCAGATCGGCGCCAGCGTTAATCCGCCGGTCAGGGTCAGTAGCAGCGCATTCCACGCTTCCTCGCCCTGCCCCAGCCACGGCAGCGATTGCAGCAGCGCCGCCGCCGTCAGCGCTGCGCCCTGCAACAGCAACGTGCGCCAGTCGCGTTGATTGCGGTATCGCGAAATCAGCATCACCGGGAGTAGCGTGAGGGTGCTTCCGATCATCAAAAGTGGCAAATGGGCCAGCGCCACCTCCTGCGCCAGCCAGTACATCAGCAGCCACTCCGCGCCCAGCAGCACCGGCCAGTAGCTGCGCGGGCATTGCAGCATTAATCCCAGACGCAGGCCAAACGGAAACAGCAGTACCGCCAGTTCCGGGCGCTCAACCAGGTGCAGGCTGATGCTCCACAGGCAAAACCACGCGGTGGAAAAGATAAAGAAACAGGCAACAACGGTAATCAACCGGGAGAAAAGTGCGTTCATTGCCAGCCGTCAAACATCCGGCGCGCCAGCTCAACATCGTTGCTGACGTTCAGCTTTTCCATCAGGTTGGCGCGATGAACGTGCACCGTTTTCGGCGACAACCCCAGCTCGGCGGCAATCTCTTTCACCGCCATCCCCTGTGCCAGCTTCTCCGCCACCTGACGCTCGCGTTTTGTCAACGGATCCTGACGCCCGGCCGCCAGCTTGACGGCGATGTCCGGCGTCAAATAGCAACCGCCGGTCGCCACGGTATGCACCGCCGCAATCAGTTCATCCGGGCTACAGCGTTTTGAAAGAAAGCCACGCGCGCCTGCGTTGAGCGCCTGCTCGACCAGTGCCGGGCTGTCGTGGACGGAGAGCATGATAATCGCCATCCCTTTTGGCAGTTGGCTTAGTAACTCCAGGCCCGAGATATCGGGCATAGAGATATCGCAAATACACACCTGCACGCCGCGCCCCGGTAAACCGGCCAGCGCCTCGCGCCCGGAGCCAAATTCCGCCACAACCTGCAAATCAGCTTCCAGTCCCAGCAGTTGGGCAAAGCCGGAGCGGACGATAGTGTGGTCGTCGATAAGGGCGATGGTGATCATGGGTTTGTCCTGGCGCTAAGGCATGCCTGATAAGCGTAGCGCCATCCGGCAAAAGCGCTTACCTTAACGATAAGCGCTTTGGTGTTCAAGCCTTGAGCGATCAGGCTATGCCTGTCGTGACGGTAAATATCCGGGTGTGCTGCGGTTCTATTTCAATCAAGGTGCCATTGCGTTGTGCCGCCAGGAATCCTTCGGGTCGACAGGTTGCAGGCAACGCGAATGCCGCAACCTGTTGATCGCCGTTATACAGGATCCATCGCGTCACATAATTCAGCTCCGCGCTGGAGAAGCGTGTAACGAACGTGGTGCCATCTGGAGCGATCATGCTAAATTCTGGATTATCTGTGTACCTGTCCAGTTGGTCAGCAAAGAAGACAATTTCCGGATCGTAAAAATGGGGTTCATTGAGCCGCGCCAGAGAAGCCTCGCCCTGCACAATCCGCTGATTAAACGCCAGCCATTGCTCAGTCGGCTTAACATGCGCGGGTATCGACTCACGCAGCTTCATGGCCTCATCCGGAATATTCTGGCTGAAGGAGGCTTCCGGTACGTAGGCATAGTTCATATGGCACATGTACTGCAACGGCATTGCCACTGAAGCGAGGTTGGTAACCGCCATCTGAATATCAAACAGCGCGCTCGCTTTGTGCATTACCACCGCAGGATGCGCCTGATAATGATGGCCGAACCCCATCACATACTCATAGCGTCCGCCCACGCGCAAATTCTCACCCTCCAGCTCCAGCCAGGCTTCATCCATCGCGGCACAAGCCATTTCACCATGCAAAGGATGTGAATCTTCTGGTGATGGGCAGCCATTAGCCAACAGACCTGAGTGGAAGGCAAAACAACCGTAGGTCGCCACCACTTCCGCCGCCGGTTTCGGCTGACTGAACATGTTGCGCATGGTCAGGTCATGGCCATCAAACTGAGCATCCCAGATCATCTGCCCCATCCAGGGCAGAATAACCAGATGTCCACGACTGTTTTCTACCTTCAGCCCTTCCACTCCGCTGGCGTAACGAAATGCGGTAACCGTGAAATCGCTATTCTTCAGTAAGATTCGCGGATGCTCTGCAAAGAGTTCTCGCCACAGCGTTATACGTGTTGTCATGATCGCTCTCCTCAGGAAACTGTCGCTTCAGCCAGGTTGTTGCGCACTTTGCTTTCACGCCAGAAGTAGATGCCGACGTACACGAAACAGAGCATGGAAACCAGGAACGAAAGTTGTAATGAATGGAACATATCAGCCACATAGCCCTGAATCGCCGGAACCACCGCCGCGCCGACAATCGCCATAACAATGACGGCACCTGCCATTTCGGTATGTTCGTTATCCACGGTATCAAGCGTACCAGCATAGATTGTCGCCCAGCAGGGTCCAAACAGGACACTCACCAGCACTGCGACATACACAGCGCTGAAGCTTGGCGCCAGTGCAACATAGACGAGGAACAGGGCACCAATGATGGAATAGAGAATCAGCACTTTTTCCGGATTGAAGCGCGTCATCAAAATGTTGGCGATAAACTTGCCGATAAAGAAGCAGGCGAAGCTATAGACCATGAAGGTTGAGGCGTCGCGCTCGTTGATATCACCTAATTCCAGTGCCAGACGGATGGTAAATGACCACACCGCGACCTGCATCCCCACATAAAGAAATTGCGCCACAATTCCACGACGGAAACGGGCATTGCTGGCCAGATAACGCAGTGTATCCATCGCGGACGGGCGTTTACGACTCGTGGTTTGCGCAACTTTACAGGTCGGGAAGCGGGTCAGCAGGAATAACACCATCACCACAACCAGCACCATAATCATGTACTTATATGGCTCAAGAGTATTTTCCAGCATCAACACTTTAAAGTTATGGATCTGCTCGGCGTTCATCCCGGCCATCTGTTTTTCCAGGCTTTCGCCTTCAGAGAAGACCAGATATTTACCCAGCAGAATACCAGCCGCCGCGCCAATAGGATAAAAAGTTTGACTGATGTTCAGGCGTAAAGTGGCATACGCTTTTGGGCCGATCATTGAGCTGTAGGTGTTGGCCGCTGTTTCCAGGAAGCTCAGACCAATCGCAATCGCGAAAATCGCCGCAAGGAACATGGTGTAGGTGGCCATGTGCGATGCCGGGAAAAAGAGCGTACACCCAACGATATAAAGGGTCAGCCCCATTAAAATGGCGACTTTATAACTGGTCTTTTTAATCACCAGAGATGCCGGAATTGCAATTAAAAAATAACCGCCATAAAAGGCACTCTGAACTAATGCCGAGGCAAAGTTGCTGAGTGAAAATACGCTTTTGAATTGCGTAATCAGAATATCATTTAATGCGGCTGCGCATCCCCATAACGGGAATAAACAGGATAACAAAATAAACTGGAACAGAGGGGTCTTATTCAAATAGCCGTCAGCCATCTGAATGATGTTTTTATCGTTCATAGTGCTACCTTTTACAGTGCAGGAGTATTATTCGTTTAAGGTAAGAAACTCATTAAATTGTTCGATGCTTGGATAAGATGATTGAGTGCCTTTCCCGGTAACGCTGAAAGCAGCGAAGAGAGCGGCTTTTTTCATGGCGGCTTCCACATCACCGCTTTGAACGTAATAGTGAGCAAAACAACCGATGAAAGCGTCGCCTGCGCCACTGGTATCGATAGCGTTCACTTTAAACGCCGGAACATGGACTTCCTGGTCACGCGTCATCCACAGCGCACCTTTCTCACCCATGGTGACAATAATATTGTTCAGACCTTTATCAACCAGAGAACGAGCCGCTGCGCGAATATGGTCATAGGTATCTACTGACATACCGGTTAATATTTCCAGCTCGGTTTCGTTCGGCACGAAAAAATCACATTTACAGGCATAAGACATATCTAATTCCCGTAATGCAGGGGCGGGATTTAGTAACACTTCAATACCGTGTTTTTTGCCAAATTCAATCGCGTGATAAACGGTTTCCAGCTGCACTTCCAGTTGCAGGACAATAAGCTGACATTTTTTCAGATCTTCCGCCGCACGATCGATATCTTCCGGGGAGAGAAATTTGTTCGCTCCTTTAATAATCAGGATGCTGTTGCTGGAGTTGGCATTAACAAAGATCGGTGCGACACCGCTGCTGGTGCAGGGTACCTTTTCGACATAGGTGGTATTAATTCCCCAGGATTCGAGATTGCGAATAGTGTTATCCGCAAAAATATCATCACCGACTTTTGTCAGCATCAGCACTTTGGAATTGAGCTTAGCGGCCGCAACGGCCTGATTTGCGCCTTTGCCCCCACAGCCAATTTTGAACGCCGGCGCTTCCAGCGTTTCCCCTTCTTTGGGCATCTGGTTGATGTAGGTGATGAGATCCACCATGTTGGAGCCAATAACCGCGATATCCATTTTACTACCTCTCAGAAACAATCACACAACAATGATATTAAAATAACATTATCATGTTACTTTCGTACCATTTGTGACTAGGATCGCGATTGGAAGATCATTTTGTTGTTTATTTATTACGCTAAATGTTGCTACCCCATCACACTACAAATGATGAAGTTGCTTACAATTGACTGAAAGTTAACTGTATATAATCAATAAAACGTGAAAAAACACGCTTTTATTTCCGAATAGTCAGACGTATAGTAATGCGGCAATGCCATGTTCTAAGAAACACAAAAATGTTACTGAAGGAACATGGAAACATGATTCGTGGAGAAGCACATGGAAACTAAGCAAAAAGAACGTATTCGACGTCTGATGGAATTGTTGAAGAAGACCGACCGAATCCATCTGAAAGAGGCGGCACGAATGCTGGAAGTTTCTGTGATGACTATTCGTCGGGATCTCAGTCAGGATGACGAGCCGTTACCCCTCACGCTGCTCGGTGGTTACATTGTGATGGTGAACAAACCTGCTACCATCGTTAACGCGCCACTCCCCGTGCAAAAACAGTATCACCGCGACGATTTACCGGTTGCCATTCTGGCTGCGGGACTGGTAAGTGAAAATGATCTGGTCTTTTTTGATAATGGTGCGGAAATGCCGTTGGTGGTCAGCATGATCCCGGACGATATTTCCTTTACCGGGATTTGCTACTCGCACCGGGTGTTCGTAGCGCTAAATGAAAAGCCCAACGCCACAGCGATTCTTTGCGGGGGGACCTACCGGGCGAAAAGTGACGCCTTTTACGACACCAGTAATCCCTCCCCACTGGATGCACTCAACCCACGAAAAGTCTTTATCTCCGCCAGCGGAGTCCATGAGCATTTCGGCGTTAGCTGGTTCAATCCGGACGATCTGGCCACAAAACGCAAAGCGATGGAACGCGGATTACGCAAAATTCTGCTGACGCGCCACGCCCTGTTCGATGAGGTCGCCCCCGCCAGCATTGGTCCACTCTCCACCTTTGACGTACTGATAAGCGACCGTCCGTTACCGGCAGATTATGCAACCCACTGCCGGAACGGCTCTGTCAAAGTGATCACCCCGGATTCAGACGGCAACTAACTCACTCAAAGAAGACGGTGATTTTGTTAAACATCGACGGGTCGGATTGGTTGCGGGCGACTTTCACCACATCTTCCAGTTTGTCGATCTGGCTTATCATCTGCTCCAGACGCTGATCGTCGTTGACCAGTAGCCAGATGCGGCTCTTATCGCTGTCCTGAATCGGTAGACAGAGAATGCCTTCCACGTTGAACGCGCGGCGGGCAAACAGCCCGCAGACGTGGGTCATTACGCCCGGATGGTTGCGCACGGTGAGTTCCAGGATTACGTTGTCATGAGTCTGCTGTTGCATGGCTTATTCCCCCACCATTTCAGTGTTTGCCGCACCCGGCGGCACCATCGGGTACACTTTTTCTTCGGCGTCGATACGCACGTGGATCAGCGCAGGTCCAGGCCGATTAATCATTTCCTGCAACGCTGCCTGTGGGTCTGCTTCGTTATTCAAATCACAAGTTTCCAGACCAAAACCAGCTGCGATCTGCATAAAGTTAATCATCCCCGGATAGGTCGCAGCAAAAACACCCTGCTTATAGAACAGGCTCTGCTGCTGATATACCAGACCCAACGCTTCGTTATTCATCAGGATGATTTTAATATCCAGCTGATTTTCGCTGGCTGTCGCCATTTCCTGAATATTCATCATCAGGCTACCGTCGCCGGAGAAGCACAGCACTTTTTTATCCGGGTTCGCCAGCGCCGCGCCAATGGCCGCCGGCAGACCAAATCCCATGGTACCAAGACCGCCAGAGGTCAGCCACTGACGCGGACGGTTCAGCGGGTAGGCCTGCGCCGCCCACATCTGATGCTGCCCGACATCGGTGGTGATAATGGCGCTGTCATCCACGCATGCCGCCACCGCATTGATCAGCCCATAGTGACTGAGCGGGTCGCTTTCCTGCGGAATGGCGCAAGGAAATTCACGTTGTAAATCGGCCACCATCTGATGCCATGCCTCTCGCGGCTGGGCCTCAACCAATGGGATCAGCTGTGCCAGTACCTCATCGACATCCGCCTGAATCGCTACATGCGGCTGTTTGATTTTACCCAGCTCCGCACGGTCGATATCCACGTGGATGATTTTAGCGTTCGGGCAGAACTGTTCGGTTTTACCAATCGCCCGGTCATCAAAACGTGCGCCCAGAACAATCAGTAAATCAGCTTCTTGCAGAATAAAGTTGGTGCTGCGCGCGCCGTGCATACCCAGCATGCCTAAAGACAGCGGATGCGTCTTTGGCAGCATGCCCAGCGCCATCAAGGTCATGGTGGTAGGCAGCATGGCTTTTTCGGCCAGTTCACGCACGCGTGCGGGCGCGTTAATCACGCCGCCGCCGAGGTACAGTACCGGACGCTGTGCGGCGTTAATCATGGCTGCGGCATCGCGAATGCTGTCCTGACTGAACGCCGGCGCCGCCATTTTCTGCGCGGGTTCCGGCATCTCTTCAATTTCAAATACGGCGGTTTGAATATCCTTAGGAATGTCTATCCACACCGGGCCTGGACGTCCGGACTGCGCAATGCGGAATGCATCGCTCATGACCTGAGGTAATTCATTGATATGGCGGACCAGATAGTTGTGTTTGGTGATGGGGATAGAAATACCGTAGGTATCGACTTCCTGGAAGGCATCGGTACCGATCATCGAGGCCGGAACCTGCCCGGTGATACACACCAGCGGGATGGAATCCAGACGAGCATCGGCAATCGCGGTAACCAGGTTGGTGGCTCCCGGCCCGCTACAAGCCATACACACGGCGGGTTTACCATCGGTTCGTGCCATGCCTTGCGCGATAAACCCCGCACCCTGCTCGTGGCGCGCCAGGATATGACGGATTTTCGTGCTTTGGCTTAACGCGTCATAGACGGGAAGGATCGATCCGCCAGGGATACCGGTGACTACCTGGATTCCCTGACGTTCCAGGAAATGAACGATGAATTCTGCGCCCGTAAAACGCGTACGCTTGGATGTTATGCCCGAACTTGCCATGCTCCAGTCCTTTTATTCTGGGCCTTTGCTCCGGGCAGGTCTCTTAAACGAAAAACCCCGCCCGGTTTGCGCCGGCGGGGTTTTGGAATCGTGTGTTGATCCGGACCCTACGGCGCATTGCCGACGACGACCACCACACGCACGACGACCGCTGCGCGAGATGGCGCAGTTTTTAGTAGGGTCGCAGTCAGCATGGAAGGGTTCATTAGGGACCTGTCTGTTTGTTGATTAACTGGATTTATACAAACACAGGTTTTTCAGCGTGACAATGGAAAAATTTTCATCTGCACAAAAATGCGTCAACGATCACATTTCACTATACGGTGTTGAAAAACAAAAAACCCCGCCGGAGCGAGGTTCTTTTCAGCGTTGTGCGGTTGGTAGCCGCCGAGCACACTGTGTTATGTCAACGAGAAAAGTATACGCGCTCCGCGAAGAACACGCAATTTCGGCACGAATTTTGATGATATTGAGTATGGCCTAATGTTGACGTTACGTCCACAAAATACTGTTAATTTATACAGTATTTATCTATAATATTTCTGTACGCAATGTGTTATGCGGGGGCCGCATCGTAAACCGGCGCATCAAAGTCCTGGCTGAAACGGGTGGTGCCGTCAGCGCCTTAACCCCCGTGCGAGCACACTGTGTTATGTCAACAAAGGTGCTGGCAACAGGCAGCGGCGAGGTACGCCAGCACCGTGCTCCTTGTACCAAAAGGAGAGCGTATGAGCCTCGTGGATATCGCTATTCTTATCCTCAAACTCATTGTTGCAGCACTGCAACTACTTGATGCCGTTCTGAAATACGTTAAGTAATTCAGATTCAAGTCGCACCTAAGGGGAGCGGGTAACACTCCGCTCCCCTTTCACCTTTTCCCAGGTGCTTGTCACGCGTCAATATGTTACGTTTTTATGACATTCTCAGGGAAGAATTCCGCCATGACGCTTTCTGTTTTCTGCATTTTGCTGTTCGCCGCGCTGCTGCATGCCAGCTGGAATGCCATTGTTAAGGCTGGAAACGATAAACTGTACTCGGCGATCGGCGTCAGCGGCTCAGCTGCGATTATGGCTTTAATCTGCTTACCCTTTGCGCCTCAACCTTCTGCCGCCAGCCTGCCGTTTTTGGCTGTCTCTACGGCCTTACAAGTGGTGTACACGGTTCTTGTCGCCAAAACCTATCAGGTTTCGGATATGAGTCAGACCTACCCTTTGATGCGCGGCACCGCACCATTGCTGGTTGCGATTATCAGCGTCCTGTTCCTTGGCGATAGTCTCTCTACGCTTGCCTGGGTGGGGATTGCCACCATCTGCCTGGCTATTCTCGGCATGGCATTTAACGGGCGCAGCAGCTCGCAACGCGGGATCGTACTGGCACTCATTAACGCCTGCTTTATTGCCGGTTACACGCTGGTCGACGGCACCGGGGTACGCTTATCTGAAACCGCGCTGGGTTATACGCTGTGGACCTTCTTTCTGAACGGTTCTTGCCTGCTCACCTGGGCGATGATCGCCAGACGCCGGGAAGCGTCACGCTATCTGGTACAGCAGTGGAAGAAAGGCATTCTTGGCGGGATTGGCACAATGGGTTCCTACGGACTGGCGCTGTGGGCCATGACCCAGGCACCGTTGGCGGTGGTCGCTGCGCTGCGTGAAACTTCCATCCTGTTTGGCGCGCTGCTCGCCTGGCTGTTGCTGAAAGAAAAGGTTGCCGGAGTGCGTCTTGTCGCGGCCGCAGGTATTGCCATAGGCGCGGTTTTGCTACGCTTGTCATGATTTGTTGGTCGACCTGATGCAATCCGGCAACATTTGTTGCCGTTTTTTGTTTACATTTCCTGCCGTTCATCGCTTAAACATTCCAGCCTACTATCTGGCCTTCTTTTTCTGTTGTGGTAGATTCCACGCGCATTTACGGGAAAGTGCAGCACCTTATTCTTCTTTTTTCACTTTTTTAAAAGTTATCAGCGAAATGAAAAGGCATAGAAGCGTCAATTTGTTGTTGATGTTGGTATTACTGGTGGCGGTTGGACAGATGGCACAAACCATTTATATCCCCGCGATTGCTGATATGGCGCGTGAACTGAACGTTCGCGAAGGGGCAGTGCAGAGCGTGATGGCCGCCTATCTGCTGACCTACGGCCTGTCACAACTGTTTTACGGCCCACTTTCCGATCGTGTTGGCCGCCGTCCGGTGATCCTCGCCGGGATGTCTATTTTTATGCTGGCCACGCTGGTTGCCATTACCACCCATAGCCTGACGGTACTGATTATCGCTAGCGCGATTCAGGGGATGGGGACGGGCGTCGGTGGTGTGATGGCGCGAACCTTGCCACGAGACCTGTATGAAGGTACACAGCTTCGTCACGCCAACAGTTTGCTGAATATGGGGATCCTCGTCAGTCCGCTGCTGGCACCGCTGATTGGCGGTATGCTGGATACCGTGTGGAACTGGCGCGCTTGCTATATTTTTCTGCTGATTCTGTGCGCGGGCGTCACGTTTAGCATGGCGCGCTGGATGCCGGAAACGCGCCCGGCAGGCGCGCCGCGTCCACGGCTTATCGCCAGTTACAAGACACTGTTTGGCAACAGCTCTTTCACCTGTTACGTGCTAATGCTGATCGGCGGTCTGGCGGGCGTTGCGGTCTTCGAAGCCTGCTCTGGGGTATTATTGGGCGCAAGGCTGGGTTTAAGCAGCATGGTGGTCAGTATCCTGTTTATTCTGCCTATTCCGGCGGCGTTTTTCGGTGCCTGGTTCGCCGGTCGCCCGAACAAGCGTTTCTCAACGCTGATGTGGCAGTCGGTTATCTGCTGTCTGGTCGCCGGTTTGATGATGTGGATCCCTGGCCTGTTCGACGTGATGAACGTCTGGACGCTGCTGGTTCCCGCCGCGCTGTTTTTCTTCGGCGCCGGGATGTTGTTTCCGCTGGCAACCAGCGGCGCAATGGAGCCTTTCCCGTTCCTGGCGGGCACTGCCGGCGCGCTGGTCGGAGGATTACAAAACATTGGTTCCGGCGTGCTGGCATGGTTCTCTGCGATGCTGCCGCAGACCGGACAAGCCAGTCTGGGCCTGTTGATGACCCTTATGGGGCTGCTGATTTTTGTGTGCTGGCTTCCGCTGGCGTCACGCGTGTCGCATCAGGGGCAGGCGGTTTAAGCGCATGATGGCCCGGTTTATCGCCGGGCTTGTCACATTCAGGCGCAATCATCGTCGTCAGCAACGGCTCCAGTGCCGGACGCCAGGCTCCCTCCTCGCCATCATAGAACTGCGTATCCGCATTGATAGCATAGGGAATCTTCGCTTTCTTCAGCTCACACGCCATAAAACGGGCGAAGGCCATTTGCGCAGCAGATGGCCCATTTTTAATGGTTTCTCCTGGCGACCAGCCGCCTACCCAACTCACGTGACCGGTTTTCTGCTGCCAGCGAATGGCGGTATTGATACGGGCGCGAATAGCCGTCTTTTCAGCCGCAGTCCCGGACGTCCATGGGTATTTGCCGTTATTTTTCAGCGGCCCCCACGGGAAGATGTGCCATTCGGCCAGCACGGTATTCTGGCTTTGCGGCGGTAACTTCAGGTTCGGCAGCTCTTCCGGCGCGGCACGCAGTCGCGGCGCGATGAAGATCATCCGTTGCGGGTCAATAGTGTGGATGGTGCGAATCGTTTTGTCATACACCCGGTTGAGCGATGCCTGATTATGGTTGAGCTTATCCGCAGGTTCATAAATCAGGTCAAAACCCAGTAGCGGCGAACGTTGACCAAAGTAATGCGCCACCGCCACCCACCAGTTAACCACCTCTTTTTCATTACCGGCGCTGGGGTCTTGTTTATATTCATCCGCCTGGTAAGCAATAATCGGGATTACGCCATACTGCTCGCAGGCTTCGACCAGCTTGCGCAGATGAATTAGTCTGGCTTCTGTCGGTTCTCCCGCCACGCGGATACGCACATGAGAAATGCCTTTCGCCCTGAAATCCCGCACCACCAGCGGATCGAACTCACGGATGCCGCGCTCGGTTCGCGCCCAATCTACGTCCATCCCGACCCCAAGCTGCTGCGCATACGACGCCGCCGTCAGCGCTGGTGGTACTGCACACACGGTGGCGCTGGCGAAGAGTAACAGGGAAACAATCGACTTTAACACGCTCGTCCTTACGCAAATCATCAGGAGTGATATCACGTATTTAGCATGCTTTTTCACTTTCCGTGTAGAGAGAAAGCGTAAAAAATATGCATGACCCGCTTATTTAACCTGCTCCTGTAGCCAGCCAATAAATGCCTCGATTTTCGGCCACTGCCTGCCGGGCAGCGTGGTGATGTAGTAATGCTGATGGCATTTCAGCGCCATATCGCCAAAAGGCGCGACCAGCTCTCCGCTATCGAGGCGTTTTTGCACCAGCCTTTTACGGCCCATCGCTACGCCGATGTGATTCATTGCCGCAATCACCGCTAAATCAGAACGATCGAAACCAATGCCCGACGATGTCGGCAAATTTACCGCAAAATGCTGCGCCCAGCTGTGCCATTCATCGGTCCCGGAATCGTTGCTCCATGCCTGTCTGTCATGCAGCAACGTACAGTGCGGCAAATTCAGCAGTGATCCCATCAGGTCATGGCGACGAGCGTATTCCGGGCTGCATACCGGCAAAATCTCTTCGTCCATCAGGAAATGATGCGTGAGCTGCGCGGACGGCGCATCATCAAAATAGAGCGCCAGATCGACCCCGGCACGCTGTAAATTGACGTTGTCGTTCCCGGTCAGGATGGTCAGTGAAATGGAGGGGTAGCGGCGGGTAAAGTCGCCGAGCGCCGGAACCAGCCAGCACTGGGCGATAGAGGGCCGCGAGTAGACGGTGAGCGTCCCCGAGAGCTCCTGATTCTTGATATCAAGAATTTCCTGGTTGAGCGTGTCCAGCGACGATTTCAGCGCCCAGAACACCCGTTTACCCTCGTGGGTCAGTTCCACTTTGCGGTGAGAACGGACAAACAGCTGAATACCCAGTTCATCTTCCAACTGATTAATGCGGTGGCTGACGGCGCTGGGGCTTAATGACAGCTCGTCTGCCGCCAAAGCAAATGACTGATGGCGAGCCGCCACTTCAAAGGTATACAGCTTTGACAGCTGCCAGCCGTTGAGCAGTCGGTTTCTGACTTCGCGTAGGGGATCCATATTCATCTCTGTCATCCTGAATTATGGGTCGAAGTGTAAAAAAAACCGCTGTAAAAATCAGCACAAAGGTGAATCAGAGTGAACCATATCGCATTAATGACGCGTAATTAGACGTAAATCACTTAATTGATGCAATTTAGCTCATGTGAAAGAGGATTTATATCGTTTGTCAGACCCTGCCTTATTTTTGTCCAATAACCCCAGGTTAATCACAGGGCAAGGTGAGCTATGCACTCTCAAATCTGGGTTGTGAGCACGCTGCTGATAAGCATCGTGTTAATCGTTTTGACCATCGTGAAGTTCAAATTCCACCCGTTTCTGGCGCTGCTGCTGGCCAGTTTCTTCGTGGGTACGATGATGGGTATGGGGCCGCTGGATATGGTCAATGCCATTGAGAGCGGCATCGGCGGTACGCTGGGCTTCCTCGCCGCGGTTATCGGCCTTGGGACCATTCTGGGCAAAATGATGGAAGTGTCCGGCGCGGCCGAACGCATCGGCCTGACGCTACAGCGCTGTCGCTGGCTTTCCGCCGACGTCATTATGGTGCTGGTCGGGCTGATTTGCGGGATCACGCTGTTTGTGGAAGTCGGCGTGGTGCTGTTGATTCCACTGGCTTTTTCAATTGCCAAAAAGACCAATACTTCACTGCTGAAGCTGGCGATTCCGCTGTGTACGGCGCTGATGGCGGTGCACTGCGTCGTGCCGCCGCATCCGGCAGCGCTGTTCGTGGCTAACAAGTTGGGGGCGGATCTTGGCACCGTGATTGTCTACGGTTTACTGGTAGGATTAATGGCCTCACTGATCGGCGGGCCGCTGTACCTGAAATTCCTCGGCAACCGTCTGCCGTTTAAGCCGGTACCGGCTGAGTTTTCCGACCTGAAAGTGCGCGATGAAAGTACGCTGCCGTCGCTGGGCGCGACGCTGTTTACCGTTCTGCTGCCGATTGGCCTGATGCTGGTGAAAACCGTCGCGGAGCTGAACATGGCGAAAGGCAGTACGGTCTATACGCTACTGGAGTTTATTGGTAACCCGATCACCGCGATGTTTATTGCCGTCTTCGTGGCCTACTACATTCTCGGTCTGCGTCAGCATATCAGTATGGGGGCGCTACTGACCCACACCGAAAACGGTTTTGGCTCCATTGCTAACATTCTGCTGATTATCGGCGCAGGCGGCGCGTTCAACGCTATCCTCAAGAGCAGCGGGCTGGCGGATACCCTTGCGCTGCTCCTTTCAAACATGCATATGCACCCAATTCTGCTGGCGTGGCTGGTGGCGTTAATTCTGCATGCTGCAGTGGGTTCCGCCACGGTCGCGATGATGGGCGCCACGGCAATCGTAGCGCCGATGTTGCCGCTCTACCCTGACGTTAGCCCGGAGATCATCGCCATTGCGATTGGTTCCGGCGCCATTGGCTGCACGATCGTCACAGATTCCCTCTTCTGGCTGGTCAAGCAATACTGCGGCGCTACCCTGAATGAGACGTTTAAATACTATACGACCGCGACATTTATCGCGTCCGTTATTGCACTGGCTTGCACATTCCTGCTTTCCTTTATTATCTAAGCGCGAAGAGACTGACTATGGAAAACATTCAAACACTTATCGCCCAGTATCCTTTAGTGGAAGATCTGGTGGCTCTCAAAGAGACGGCCTGGTTTAACCCTGGCACCACCTCTCTTGCGGAAGGTTTACCCTATGTTGGCCTGACCGAACACGATGTTCAGGATGCCCATGCCCGGCTGACGCGCTTCGCGCCGTACCTGGCGCAGGCATTCCCGGAAACCGCAGCCACCGGCGGCATTATCGAATCCGAGCTGGCCGCAATCCCGGCGATGCAAAAACGACTGGAAAAAGCGTTCGGACAGCACATCTGCGGCGAACTGTTGCTGAAGAAAGACAGCCACCTGCCGATTTCCGGCTCAATTAAAGCGCGTGGCGGCATTTATGAAGTCCTGACCCACGCGGAAAAACTGGCGCTGGAAGCCGGAATGCTGACGACAGAAGATGATTACAGCATTCTGCTTTCACCTGAATTTAAACAGTTTTTCAGCCAGTACAGCATCGCGGTAGGTTCCACCGGCAACCTCGGGATGTCTATCGGCATCATGAGCGCCCGCATCGGCTTTAAGGTGACGGTGCATATGTCTGCCGACGCGCGCGCATGGAAAAAAGCCAAACTGCGCAGCCACGGCGTGACGGTCGTCGAGTATGAAGAGGATTACGGCGTGGCGGTTGAACAGGGCCGCAAAGCGGCAGAGTCCGATCCGAACTGCTTCTTTATCGATGATGAAAACTCCCGCACGCTGTTTTTAGGCTATGCGGTCGCCGGCCAGCGTCTGAAGGCGCAGTTTGCCCAGCAGGGGCGCGTAGTCGATGCTGACCATCCGCTGTTTGTTTACCTGCCGTGCGGCGTCGGCGGCGGTCCTGGCGGCGTGGCGTTTGGCCTGAAGCTGGCTTTCGGCGATAACGTACACTGCTTCTTCGCCGAGCCAACCCATTCCCCCTGCATGCTGCTGGGGATTTATACCGGGCTGCACGATACCATTTCCGTGCAGGACATCGGCATCGATAATCTGACGGCGGCGGATGGGCTGGCGGTGGGCCGCGCGTCCGGCTTTGTTGGCCGGGCGATGGAGCGTCTGCTCGACGGTCTGTACACCCTGGACGATCAGACGATGTACGACATGTTGGGCTGGCTGGCGCAGGAGGAAGGAATTCGCCTTGAGCCTTCGGCGCTGGCGGGGATGGCTGGTCCACAACACGTTTGCGCCTCAGTTGACTATCAACAGATGCACGGCTTCAGCGCAGAGCAGCTCAATAACGCCACTCATCTGGTGTGGGCGACCGGCGGCGGCATGGTACCAGAAGCCGAAATGGCGCAGTATCTGGCCAAAGGGCGCTAACGCCGCTGAGCTTAACGCAGCATCGCCATCAGTTCCATCGGTGAGCGATGCTGCTTAAGCAGATCGCGCATCACGCGCATATGCGGGGCGGTATGGTTGAAGAAAGCGCTGTACCCGCTGCAAATCGCACTCTTTCCACGGCTGTCGCGATGCTTTGGACAATCGCCATGGCAAAAGCGTAACAGCGAACACGCCTGGCATTCCGCACTCAGCGTGGTCTTCTTGGACTGACCAAACTCCACTGCCCGCGGGCTGGCGTTGAACTCACTCAGCGACGTGTGATGAATATTTCCCAGACGAAAATCAGGGTAGACATAGTGATCGCATTGATACAGATCGCCATTCGCCTCCAGGGCAAACGCATGTCCGCAGGTTGAGCTAAGCGAACACATCTGCGACGGATGCCCGCACCATACGCCCAGAGTTGAATCAAATAACTGGACGAATACGCGACCAATATCTTCTCTGACCCAGATATCAAAGATGGAATTCAGGAAAGTGCCCCAAGCCTGCGGCGGGACGGATTCGGCGGTAAGCTCGCCTTTTTCATCATATTCAACCAGCGGAATGAACTGCAAAAACGGCGTGCCAAGCTGGCGAAGGTAGCGATACATCTGCCCGGGCCGCTGACTGTTCAGAGAATTAACCACCACCAGCAGATTGAACTCCACCTGATGCTCACGCAGCCTGGCAATGGCGTCCACCACCTTATGGTGAGTCGGCTTTCCACTGCGGTTAACGCGATACGCATCGTGCAACTCGGCAGGGCCATCCAGGGAAATCCCAACCAGCCAGCCGTTTTCACGTAAAAACTGACACCATTCGTCGCTGAGCAAAATCCCGTTGGTCTGGAAAGCATTATGGATTTGCTTCCCTTGCCCGTACTGTTTTTGTAAGGTCACTACGCGGCGAAAAAAGTCGATACCACAAAGGGTTGGCTCCCCGCCCTGCCAGGCGAACATCACTTCAGACCCTGGCTGCGCGGCAATGTGCTGGCGAATAAACGTCTCTAAGGTGGCATCATCCATTTCGGGTTGAGTGGGTTTATCAATGTAAAAACAGTAACGACAATCAAGGTTACAACGAGAGCTGGCCGGCTTGGCCATGACCTGACATCCTGTCATGCTAAATTCCCGATAAATGCAATAAGTTGGCGAACATGCGTTACAGCAAACAGTATTGCGAGGGATAACACCGCGAGGGAGATCATAAATTTGTCACGCACCGCGCGAGATTCAGAAAAATCACTATGCGTAACGTCCATCAGGGTACGACTACGGGTATAGCGCCAAAGTACGATAGCCGCCATCGCCAGCACCACAATTGAAACCCAAAACAGAAAACCCGCCTGATGCCAGTTATGCTTCAGCGCCAGCGCCATTAGCGCGCCATAGCCCAGCAGCGTACGAAACCAGGCCAGCGATGTTCGCTCCGGTTGTAACCCCGGATCGGCGATACGTCGCGACTTACGGCTATCCGGCATACAGTACCAGTCCCATGACAATCACCGCGACGATCATCAAAATCAGGCTGATGATTAACAGACTATGGGTATACGGCAAATCCTCTTTCAGACGCATTGCCCTCTCATTACGCAGCCAGCGCAGGTAACCATAAATCGCCAGGCCACCGGCAAACAGACACAGTAACAGCGCCAAAAGCTCACGAATGACCGGAGTGGCAAAATCCGGAGCCAGCTGGTCGAGCCCCACGCCCGCCGCCAAAAATCCCAACGCGGTGCGGATCCATGCCAGAAAGGTACGCTCATTTGCCAGCGAGAAGCGATAATCCGGGGCTTCTCCAAGGCGGGAAATCTTCATCTAAACTCCTCTGGCTGTCATTGCCGGATGGCGGCTAGCGCCTTATCCGGCCTACAAGTAAGTGCAAATGTGGGTATTTGCATCAGGTGGCATTGTAGTCAGAACTTCTGCTTTTTCTCCTCCACTTTTACGCCCTGGGTTGGTAAACCGGTGTCGTAATCGCGAACCACCGGCGAATAACCGTCTTGCGGGCGTGGGCGGAAAGCGCCCATCCAGCGTGGTACGGCATCTGAACGCCACGGACGCAAACTCCATTGGTAGGTACGGAACGGGTCGCGGATTTTATCCATATAGTCCAGCAGAGCGTCGTGCATCTTGGAGCGAACGTCGGCTAATTGTGGCGAATCTATCAGGTTATGTAGCTCATCGGGATCGTTTCGTCTGTCGTAAAGCTCATCGCTGGTAAACAGGTTCAGCACCAGCTTCCAGTCGTCTGTCACCCAGCAGCGTACCGGAATAAATCCGCCAAAACTGTCATGTTCAATCTCATAACGGTTGAACTCCACCATCACGCCGCGTGGCTTTTCAATGTTAAGGACGTTTTCACCCGGCAGGATTTGTGGCTTCTCAATGCCCGCCAGCGCCATCATCGTCGGCAGCAGATCGATATGACTGACCGGCGTGTCTACCTGCATAGGTTCTCCCTGCGGCGGGCGCATAATCAGCGGAATTCGCGTGATGTCGTCATACATCGCCGCCCCCTTACTGATGAGCTTATGCGCCCCCATCATCTCACCGTGATCGGAGGTATAAATAACCCAGGTATTCTCCCGCTGTTCTGGCGTTAAGGCATCAATCACCCGGCCAATCTGATCATCAACAAAGTCGTTACAGGCAAAATAGAGTGGATGGTGATAACGTCCGTCTTCACCCACTGGAGATGGCATCGCCTGCGACCACAGGCGATGATGCTCAGGCTTATCGCACAGAGTATCCTGCGCTTTCGCGCCCAGATCGTAGTAAAAGTCCTGATATTTTTGCAGATAATCCACCGGACAGGTAAACGGGTGATGCGGCTCATCGTAGGAAACCACCATCAGGAAGGGTTCGTCATCACGAGCAGGCTGGTGGAGGAAATCAACCGCCCGGTTGCTGATACGATGCGCCCAGGTGAAGGTTTCATCGATATTGTTGGCCAGCAAATCCTCCACGCTGTTCAGGCCATTACGCCACAAACCAATCTCTTTTTCCGTCAGTTCTGCAAGGTAATTGGCACCGTCATACCAGTAGTCGGCATCCCACTCGGGGGGACACTCGCCGGTACCAAAGTAATCATGCCCGTCGAGATGCCACTTGCCGATGTAGCAGGTGTGATAGCCCGCATCCTTGAAGTAGCGCCCCATGGTGGAAATATTTTTCCCCGGTGCGACGTTATTGGTCCACGGACCGGACTGGTTGGCATAAATACCGGTAAACAGCCCCGCGCGGGCCGGGGTGCACACCGGTGAGCAGGTATAAGCGGAATTAAAGCGAATACCTTCTGCCGCCAGGCTATCGATATTATTGGTATTCAGCGGCTTACCACTGTAGCAGCCGACCATATTGGTGGCCTGAGTATCGGTCATGATGAACAGAAAATTAGGGCGGTTCATGCTTTATCCTTAGTGTCAGAGACTCTGTGTGCCGTAGAGATACGTCGCGACTGCCAACTGCTGAAAATCAGGTATATCACTACTGCTGCCGTGATGGCGTAGCTGAAGATTGTCAGCCAACGAGAGTTGTAGCCACCAAACTGCGCCAGACCTGAATAGACGCCAATCATCGCAAACAGGACGCCAACAGAGGCGATCTTCGCGTTTTTCCACGGCTTCATATCTACCGCGAAAGCATTATGGAATTTAAACGGCGTGGCACGCGGCTTGATAACACCGATAACCAACATGACCACCACGTTAATGCAGAAGGTACAGGCCAAAACGTAAAGGAAGTGAAAGTCAAACTTAACCAGATAGTTAATGGTGATGTAGCTGACGATACCCAGCCCCATCGCGACCTTCGCCGCCAATGCCGGGATGCGGGGGAAAAAGAAGCCCATAATAACGATGGTCACCAACGGTACGTTGTAAATGCCATTGAGTTGTTTCATCCAGCTGTATAGCCCCTGTGGCGCATACGCAATCCACGGCGCAACCAGCACAGAAATAACCGCGACGATAAAACCAAAACGACGCCCCACGCTGACCAGTTTATCGGGGCTGGCCTGCTCGTTAATCAGACGACGATAAATACCGAGGCTGAATAGTGTCGAGGCGCTGTTGAGAAAACCGCAAAACGCGCTGATGATCGCGCCGAACAATACGGCGCTGAAAAAGCCAATCAGCGGCAATGGCATGACTTTGTTTACCAGCGCCGGGTAAGCCATATCCGCTTTTGGGAGATCCTGGAAAAGGTGAAAGGCGATAACGCCAGGCAATACCAGAATCAGCGGATCCAGCATCTTCAACACCGCCGTCAATAAGGCCCCTTTCTGTCCCTCCGATAAACTTTTGGACGCCAGCGTACGTTGAACAATTCCCTGGTTCGTACACCAGTAGAAGGTATTCACCAGAATAAGCCCGGTCAGCGCCGCGCCGATCGGTACCGGGTCGTTGCTCCCGCCAATCGAATTCAACATCTGGCTGTGATCCTGCGTTAAGCGCGTAATTCCTTCGCTCAGGCTGCCTTTACCCATTGCTATCAGGCCAAATAGTGGCACCATCAGACCGCCAATAACCAAACCGATTCCGTTGATCACATCAGCAATAGCAATGGCACGCATCCCACCGACCACGGCGTACAAAATACCACTAATCCCCAATACCACCGCCATCAACCAAATTGCCGTATGCTGGGAAATACCAAAGGTTTCAGTAACATGAAACATACTGTTAAAGGCAAGTGCGCCGGAATACAAAATGATCGGCAGAAAACAAATCCCCGTGGCAATTAAAAAACAGCAGTCGATGATAATGCGGGTCGTTTTGTCATAACGCTCCTCAATAAAGTCCGGAATAGTGGCAATGCCGCGCTGCAGATAGCGCGGCAAAAAAATCAGCGCCAGAAAAATGAGCGGGATCGCTGAGATAACTTCCCATGCCATTACCGACATCCCACTGCGGTAAGCCTGGCCGGTTAACCCTACCAGTTGCTCCGTCGAGAGATTCGTTAGCATCAGCGATGCGGCAATAACCGGCGCTTTTAGCGATCGCCCCGCCAGAAAATATCCTTGTTGCGATCCGGTATCCGCTTTCCGTAACTTCCACCAGGTGATTACCGCCACCAGCAGCGTAAAACCCACAAAGCTTAGAATTTGTAGCGTATTCATCTCATAGCCCTTGTTTTTCATTATGTCCCGGCAGCTGTAGGGAGAATGCGAGGTATTGTGCACCGGGTCAGGCAGTCAGATTTCTTAAAATAAAAACGTCATATCCCTGAACAGATTTTTTCTGTTAAGTTCAGGTTGTGGGCATAATTCTCCGGCGGGTAATTAAAATGAATGGAAAGATGCAAAGTTCGCATGTAAAAAACGAAACTACGTACAATATTCCCCTATTGATTAACGAAAATGTGATCTCAAGCGGAATTTCATTGATCTCGCTGTGGCACACCTATGCCGACGAACATTACAGGGTTATTTGGCCACGCGATAAGAAAAAGCCACTGATAGCTAATTCATGGGTTGCTGTCTATACCGTCCAGGGCTGTGGGAAAATCCTGCTAAAAGACGGCGAACACATTACCCTCACCGGGAATTGTATAATCTTTTTAAAACCAACAGATATACAGTCTTATCATTGTGAAGGATTAGTATGGGAACAATACTGGATGGAATTCACGCCAACCAGCGTAATGGATATTCCGTTACGCCAGCAAAGTATTATTTATAATGGTGATATTTATAATCAGGAGCTGGCCGAGGTCTCGCGACTAATTACGTCACAAGACTCAATGAAAAATAATCTGGCCGTCGCTTTTCTCACAAAAATAATTTATCAATGGATTTGTCTTATTTACGCCGAAGGAAAAAAAGACCCACAGCGGATACAAATTGAAAAACTAATTGCCACTCTGCATGCCAGCCTGCAAAGGCGCTGGAGCGTGGCGGATATGGCGGCCACCATCCCCTGTAGCGAAGCCTGGCTACGTCGTCTTTTTTTACGTTACACCGGTAAAACACCAAAGGAATATTATCTCGATGCCCGGCTGGAACTGGCGCTGTCACTGTTAAAGCAGGAAGGGAATACGGTCGGACAGGTGGCAGATATGCTTAACTTTTTTGACTCATTTCATTTCAGCAAAGCGTTTAAACACAAATTTGGCTATGCGCCCTCGGCAGTGCTTAAACATGAGAAGTGAAATGGCAATCCCGGCGTCATTTGTAGATACCAGGTGGACAACTATTTTTGGTACGTCCACCTGAAAGTAGCAGAATAATGTAGGAAAAGATGACAACGTTAGATCAGTAAACGTAATTCTTCATAAGTAAAGATACGACCGCGATAGCCTAATCCCATATCAATATTGTAAATAGAGAGGCCAATATTATTATCAGTATCAAAGACAAAGAAAGATTGCTCTGCGCCAAAATAAACATTGTAATAGTCGTTGCCTACATCAAATACCGACGATGTAAGTTCACTGCGTTGACCAGGAAAGCTAAACTGATCCAATCTCTCCACTGTTGATGCGGTTAAATCGATAGCCAAAATTGTAGGCAGGGAATCAAGCTCAGCTGAACTATAAGCGACAGGATCAGATTCAATGATACGCACTAACTCATTCCCACTCTCATCCGCGCAGGAATTATTGTTAAACAGAGAAAGGACGAACTTATTGTCACCCCGCCAGGCCTGGTACTTGCTATTTTGAGTAATAAAGACCGCATGTTCCCCATTGGGATAATGAAAATCGTCGGTATTCACCACACTCAAATTGATTGGGCTAGCCAGCACCGGGAAATCCGGATTATCAATAATCCACTCAACATCGCCGGAGTCAACATTCAGGCCAATAATTGTACAACTCGAACGTGAGTTGACTATTAACTGGTTAGTTTCTTTTACATACTCAAGGCTATTAAAATGCACATCATTGGTATCAGTATTATCCAGCACCGTGGCACCCAAAAACTCCTGAGAGTAATCACGTTGCCAGAGTAACGTCCCGCTGGCGATGTCATATTTATAAATTATGCACTCCAGTTTTTGCTCATCGCTCCAGTTATCCAGCAACGAACCCAATAGCCAGAGATTACCTTTCCCATCCGTGGTGATGTCGTGATGAAAGCCATAGCCTGCAGGTGCGGTATAGGTTTGTGAAACGTCTCCCGCCAGGTTAAAACGATATAAAGCAGGTGCAAATGCATGCTTATCGGGATCATACGTTTCACTGGCCAACGCTGACCACAACGCATTGTCGATGATCTTTAAATTACCGTACATCCATGGAAAAAGGCCGGTAATACGTAGATCGCCATTAATGTCATAACCGTTCCATGCGCTGGTGACAAACCACCCAAGCCCTAAGGTCTTTTCCGCCATCGCGCTGTCTTCAATATTGATTGTCAGCTCCAGAGGAACATCGCCATAGTCCTGACCCTGTGTTGAGATTGTTACCGAGAAAGTGGTTGTTTCATTATCCGCCGTATAAATATTCAATGTGATCATATTAAGATAATCAGCATACAGGCCCACAACGATAATCTGAGTATTCGTGGTGTATTCATCAGTACTGTAATAAAAATCGGCATTTGATGTTTTACCATGAACAGTATAATCAAATCTTACTTCCTCTATATTTCCCAACTGAATTAATGCGCTAAGTTTATTCTGATTATAAGGATTAATTGTCACTGTATAATTTTCACTCATATTTTATTCCTTTTTATTAAAAATAAAAATGTAATGGTTTTCGAAAGTAAACTACTCCTCATATTAATCATATTATGTGGATGAGCGCACAAAACGATATATTGATATAAACCATTTTATCAAAACGATGAACTATAAATTCAAGGAATACCAAAAAACTTAACATGCGAAATTAAAATATAAACAAAACAAATAAATTACAGTGTGTTTATTTAAAAACAACCTCAAATCAACAGCACCCATGTATAAACTCCACTGATATACCGGAATTATAAAAGATGTTTTTTTTGCAAATTAAATCACAAAAAATCACAACCAATCTTTTATTGAGCAATTTTGATTATTAAGGTGGCTTTGTTTTCATAAAAATCTGTCGCAGAAATAAATAGTCGTCCGTTATTGAATGAGCACCAACAACTTTGATCTGGAAGCGAATATCACGGAGGTTGACTGAGTCATGTTTTCTGAATTTATCGATGTAATACAATCTTTCTTAACAGAGCCCGCTATCTTAATTGGTTTGCTAGTGGGTTTAGGTTATGCCCTTGATAAAAAGCCGCTAATTAAAATTATTACGGGTATGGTTAGCGCGATGGTCGGGTTGATGATGGTGTTATTCGGCGGATTCCAATTTTCTGCCACCTTTAAACCTGTCGCAGATGCCGTCAGTAAGTCCTACGGTATTCATGGTTATTTGATGGATTCGTATGCCATGAAAGCGGCTACCCAAATTGCCCTCGGAGATAACTTTGGCTACGTCGGTTACGTCTTCGTACTGGCATTTTTTACCAACCTTTTATTAGTGCTTTTTGGTCGCTATACACGAGTAAAAGGGATTTTCTTAACCGGTAACACAGGGGTTTCCCACTCGCAGGCCGTACTCTGGTTGATCGTCTTCTGGTTGGGCTTTGGTTGGGTACAGTCAATCATCATTGCCGGTGTTTTAACGGGTTTTTTCTGGGCTTTTGCCACAACGTTAATTGCTAAACCCGTTGCTAAAATCACCAATAATGCCGGTTTTACTATCGCTCATAATCAGATGCTCGGGATCTGGTTTTTTTCAAAATTCGCCCACTTGTTTGGCGATGCTGAAAAGCAGGATGCCGAAAACATGAAGCTCCCCGGCTGGCTGGCGATTTTTAACCATAACGTCACCGCTATTGCCATTGTGATGACGCTGTTCGTCGGCGGTTTTTTACTGTCGACCGGCATTGAAAATGTTCAATTGATGGCAAAAGGCAAACCCTGGTATATCTATGTTATCAACCTCGGACTGCAGTTCTCCATGTATATGGTCATTCTCCTGCAGGGCGTGAGAATGATGGTTGGGGAAATAAATGCCTCCTTTAAAGGCTGGCAAGATCGCTTAATCCCCGATGCAATTCCGGCTGTAGATGTTGCCGCACTATTACCTTTTTCACCAAATGCAGCCACTCTTGGATTCATCTTCTGTACCTTCGGCACCATATTTTCGATGGGGATCCTGCTTATTACCAAAAGCCCTATTATGGTATTACCTGGTTTTGTGCCCCTTTTCTTCTCCGGTGGTCCCATTGGCGTTTTAGCCAACCGGATGGGGGGTTATCGCTCCGTTATCATTTGTACATTCCTGCTGGGAATTATTCAAACCTTCGGCACAGTATGGGCAATCCCCTTAACAGGTCTGGCAGCAGAAGGGGTTGGCTGGACCGGCATATTTGACTGGGCAACATTATGGCCGGCCATTTGCGAATTACTGAAACTGATCGCCTCTGTATTCAATCTGGGCCCTTACGCGGGCTAACTAACTTCGCATAAAAAGGATATCGTCATGAAAGACAAAATTAATCTTCTGTTTGTTTGCGGCTATGGTGTCGGTAGTAGCGTAATGTTGCAAACGGTCGTAAAAAAAGCACTGGCTAAATATGATTTTCAGTTTGAATTTGCGATGGAACATACCGCCGCTGGCGAAGTGGGTGGTTTTACTGAATGGGCAGATATCTATGCTATTTCTAAAAAACTGATTGATGTCGTCAGTCTGGATCCGCGTCATGGTCAGTATCTCATTCCTATCGAAAATATCATGGATGGAGAGACTATCGGTAAGCAGATCTACGCGGTGATTGAGGCGCATTTTCCGCACCTGTTATCTCCCCGTTAAGGAGCGCAGATGAAAGCGATTATCCTGTTGTTCGACAGCCTGAATAAACATTATCTGCCACCGTATGGCGATATGATCACCCAGGCCCCCAACTTCCAGCGTCTGGCCGCACATTGTACGACGTTCAATAACAGTTATGTTGGCAGCATGCCCTGTATGCCAGCCCGCCGTGAGTTGCACACCGGCCGACATAACTTTTTGCACCGTGAATGGGGACCACTGGAGCCATTTGACGACTCAATGCCGGAGTTGCTGAAAAAGGCGGGGATCTATACACATCTTATTAGCGACCATCTGCACTATTGGGAGGACGGTGGCGGTAACTATCATAACCGCTATAACACGTGGGAAATCATTCGTGGTCAGGAAGGCGATCACTGGAAAGCCAGCATTGCGGATCCAACAATTCCAGAGGTACTACGTGTCCCACAGAAACAGACTGGGGGCGGTCAGTCCGGGTTATGGCGGCAAGATTGGGTTAACCGTGACTATATCCAACAAGAAGCGGACTTTCCGCAATCTTGTGTTTTTACCGCGGGGTGTGAGTTTGTCGAAAAAAACCATCAACAGGATAATTGGTTACTACAGGTCGAAACGTTCGATCCCCATGAACCGTTTTATACCACTGAAGCCTATCTCTCATTGTATCAGGATAGCTGGGAGGGCCCACATTACGACTGGCCACGCGGTAAAGTAGAAGAGAGCGAGGAGGCTGTAGAGCATATTCGCTGCCGCTACCGTGCATTGGTGTCGATGTGCGACCACAACCTGGGACGTATTCTCGACATGATGGACCGTTTTGACATGTGGCACGACACGATGCTCATTGTCGGTACCGACCATGGTTTCCTGCTCGGAGAGCATGGGTGGTGGGCCAAAAACCAGATGCCGTACTATAACGAAGTGGCAAACAATCCGTTGTTTATCTGGGATCCACGTAGTGGTCAGCGGGGAGTTCAACGCAACGCGCTGGTACAGATGATTGACTGGGCCCCCACACTGTTGGAGTTCTTTAATCAACCGATCCCTGCCGATGTGCAAGGACACCCACTGGCGAAAATTCTTGAGGATGACACTCCTGTGCGTGATGCAGCCCTGTTTGGCGTATTCAGCGGGCATGTCAATGTCACTGATGGTCGCTATGTCTATATGCGCGCCGCGCTACCCGGACGTGAGAATGACATCGCTAACTACACCCTGATGCCCATCAAGATGAACACTCGCTTTGATGTGAAGGAATTGCAGTCGTTAACGCTGGCCCCTCCTTTTAGCTTCACTAAAGGAGTCAAAACACTACGTATTCCGTCCCGTGAGAAATACCCAGGAATCAATCGCACGGGTAATTTGTTGTTCGATTTACATACCGATCCGCAACAGCTTACGCCAATCGATGATAAAGAGGTGGAGGCGCGGATGATTGCCCTGCTGGTGCGCCTGTTGCATGAAAGCGACGCCCCGGCAGAGCAATTTGTTCGGCTGGGTTTAACGGTCTAACCCAGCCCCCAGAAGATCACCGCCAGCAGCTGTGGGGTGATAATCCTCAGGAACATCACCAGCGGATAAACGGTAGCATAGGAGAGCGCCGCCGCCCCGCTGGTGGCATGCAGGTTGTTAGCAAACGCCAGCGCGGGGGGATCGGTCATCGAACCCGCCAGCATACCGCACAGCGTCAGATAGTTCATTTTGGCGAAGATACGCGCCAGCAGTCCCACGGTAATCAGCGGAATGGCGGTAATAAAAATACCGTAGCCCACCCAGCTCAGGCCATCGCCCTGCGTCAGGGTATCGACAAAATCACCGCCTGACTTCAGACCAACTACCGCGAGAAACAGCACAATACCCAATTCTCGCAACGCCAGGTTAGCGCTGGGAGGCATAAACCAGTACAGCTTACCAATGCTGCCAATACGCCCCAGGATCAAGGCCATAATCAGCGGCCCACCGGCCAGACCCAGTTTTAACGCTACCGGGAAACCCGGGATGAAAAGCGGGATGGAACCCAATAGGACCCCCAGTCCGATACCGATAAATACCGGCAGCATCTGCACCTGTTGCAGTTTTTGCTGCGCGTTGCCGACAACATTGGCGACGGCATCAATGGACGCGGGACGCCCCACCAGATTGAGGATATCCCCGAATTGCAGGCTGGCATCGCTGCTGGCCACCAGCTCAACGCCCGCACGGTTCAGACGGGAGATAACCACGTCATAACGTTCTTTAAAATGCAGGTCGCGGATACGTTTACCCAACACCTGTTCATTAGTCACCACCACGCGTTCAACGCGTAAATCGGTACCTCGCGTCGACAGCGATGTGTCCACCTCCTGCCCAATCACTACCTGCGCGTTGTGCAGATCGCCAGGCTGACCGACCAGGTGTAACAGGTCGCCCATCTGGATAATCGTCCCTGGCGACGGCACCATC
Organism: Citrobacter sp. wls714; assembly: GCF_005281025.1. Classification (NCBI taxonomy): domain Bacteria; kingdom Pseudomonadati; phylum Pseudomonadota; class Gammaproteobacteria; order Enterobacterales; family Enterobacteriaceae; genus Citrobacter; species Citrobacter sp. wls714. The sequence continues at coordinate 140,482 of NZ_SZWZ01000024.1, forward strand.
AATGTCTCTTCACGCTTCAGACGCGAGCAGATGATTTTATCGCTGTTCAGAATTGGGACATCCTGAATCGCCATATTGTTGAGGTTCGGGTTTTCCACGCGGATGTTCATCGTCTGAATCAGCGCGTGTCCATTGGTCAACGTGGATTCATGCTGCTGAGCTTCAGCATCGACGTTAACGCGGAAAATAAGGCGCATCAGCCACATCGTGAGCAAAATACCGCAGATACCAAAAGGATAAGCCATGGCATAGCTCATCCCCATCTGGTCTACAATATCTGCTGGCGTCCCCAGATCGCGCAGAATTTGCTGCCCCGCCCCCAGCGCCGGCGTATTGGTGACCGCGCCGGAGAATATCCCCAGCACCACCGGAAGGGGAATGGCAAAAATCTTATGCAGGATCGCGGTGACCAGTCCCCCCATGATGACAATCAGTACGGCAAACAGATTCAGCCGCAGCCCGGAAACGCGCAGTGACGCAAAAAAGCCCGGCCCCACCTGAATACCGATGGTGTAGACGAAAAGAATCAGGCCAAACTCCTGAATAAAATGCAGCATGTCGCCGCTCAGGGTCATCCCTGCCTGATCGACAAAATGTCCGACGATAATACCGCCGAACAGCACCCCTCCAATGCCAAAACCAACGCCACGTATTTTTATGTTGCCGATCCATAATCCGACAACCGCCACCAACGCCAGAACGCTGACCGTCAATGCTATATCACTCATTATCCTGTTCCCTGTGAATAACATCATTAAGTAAATGGATTCTCGCAGAGTACAGTCGCAATGTATGGGTGGTAAAGCACAAAAAAGCCCCGTCATTTCTGGCAGGGCAAAGGCATGGAGCTATTTAGCTATTTAATGCGGGACGTTCGCTGATGGCGATACGTTGTGGAGCAATGGTTTCAGGTTCATTACGGGTCAAATCGATATGCAGCAAGCCGTTAGTAAAGCTTGCGCCGGAGACCTCCATATTTTCAGCCAGCGTAAAGCTCAGACTGAACGGCTGAGTAATCAGCCCCTGGTGCAACCATTTTGTCTCTTTTTCCGGCTGCTGCGGTGTACCTTTCACCGTCAGGCGTGTGCCTTCCAGTTGAATATCCAGATCTTCCTGGCGGAAACCGGCTAACGCAAGGGTAATGCGGTAGTGGTTATCATCGCTCTTTTCGATGTTATAGGGTGGGAAGCTCTGGCTTTCACCGGCGTTTTGTAAGGCATTGGCCAGTTTGTCAAAACCGATCCATTGACGCAGCAGTGGGGATAAATCGTAGTTACGCATAATAATCTCCTTCTAAGAAGCGAGTAGGTACCTTTCGGCTCCCTGACGGCAAGCCGATTGCTTAGCAGGGCCGCCTGAAGCGGCCCACAGAATTAGTTGATTTCGATGCGGCGCGGTTTGTTCGCTTCGGGAATAACGCGCTCAAGATCGATATACAGCAGACCATTCACCAGGTTTGCGCCGCGAACATGAATGTTCTCCGCTAACTGGAACTTACGTTCGAAGTTGCGCTCGGCAATACCCTGATACAGGTAAGTACGTTCTTTTTGCTCATCCGCATGAGCGCCTTTTACCACCAGCAGATTGTCCTGAGCGGTAATTTCCAGCTCGCTTTCAGCGAAACCGGCAACAGCAATCGCAATGCGGTAATGGTTTTCGTCTACCAGCTCAACGTTGTACGGAGGGTAGCCGCCATTACTCTGGCTCTGGTTGCTTTCCAGCAGGTTAAACAGACGGTCAAAACCAATAGCAGAACGGTACAGCGGGGATAAATCAAAGTTACGCATAATCAATAGCTCCTGAAATCAGCGAGAATGTGAGACCTTCCATCATGGACAGGTCAGGTAGCCAGGACACCCATCAGGCATGCCCTTCTGTCGTCTACATCCTAAAAATGGGTCTTAAAACAAACTTTTCAAGCGTATTCATCTGACTTTTTTTGCAGTTTGTTGTCTATTGCATACACTGGGGAGAGCAGTTGTTATCGATAAATCGCGATAGCCGCCACAGTGCGACGAAATGGTGATGTTATTTTCGCAACGGATCGCTTTAACTCATCATGCAAACACGATGAAAACAGATGAATAAATGATGATAAAAAAAATGTTGGTAACACTGACAATGTGCAGCGGGATGGCGTTTTTGAGCGGCTGTTCCAGCATAATGTCACATACCGGAGGCAAGGAAGGGACGTATCCTGGCACACGCGCCAGCGCCACCATGATAAGCGAAAGTGATACGAATTGGGGAACGAAGTCGCTGGCGATTCTGGATATGCCTTTTACGGCGGTGCTTGATACCGTATTGCTTCCATGGGATCTCTTTCGTAAAGATAACTCGGTGAGATCCCGCGTAGAAAAGAGCGAGGAGAGAACCCAGGCCACGAACGCCGTTCTCCCCCCGGCGAAAATGCCTGCTCCTTAATTAACGCCCTGTTTCAGTCATCCACAATTGGCGGAAACCTTCGACGTCTTCCATCCACGCAACCCGTCGCCCATCAGGAGAGAAGACGACCGCATCGGCCGAGGGCGGGTTGCCGTGACGATCCGTTAAAAAATCAATCTCTCCCGTCTGAGCATCACAACAGGCGATTCTGTTTTCCAGCACAAACCCCAGCCATTTCCCCGACGGATGCCAGTTGAATGCTGACTGAATACCCGTGGCGCAGCGGGTAAGCTGACGCGGCTCACCACCTTGTGGTGAAATTAACCACAGCTGCACAACGCCATGGTTGTCGCGCATTAAAAACGCAATTTCAGACGCCTGTGGATTACTGCGCACCCAGTGGCGCGGCTGATTCACCAGCCCCGGAAAGGCGCGCTCATGAGTAAACGTCAGACGGCGTTGGTGAATGCCGGATGGCGGCGCAGGCATTGTCGCCTCTGTGCCCTCCAGCGGTGCGTCACCCGGCTGTTTCCAGCCGCTTTCATTCTGTGGCAAATCAACGATAAACAGCTCCGGCACTTTCTCACCGGTAACTGACAACGTATCGCCGATAAACGCCAGTGTGCTATCACCCACCCAACCTTCTTCATAGGCTCGGTTTATCTCATCGCTCCCCGGTTTTGGCGCAGGCGTCGTTTGACTCACCAGCACGCACCAGCGGCTCCCGCTATATTCACGCGGATGCTGCGCGGATACGTTCACCGGACCATACGGCGCAGCCACGCCGACGTTACGTAAATTCAGCGCCGGAGAGCGTTCATGCAGCACATGGTCGTTATAAGTGAAACTGACAAACTCACCGCTCGGGCTAAAGACATGCACATGACTGCCGCCACGTAACGCACCAGGCGTGTACGGCGCGGTGATATCCATCGCATCCAAATTCGTTACCTCTGCCTGCGAAACAATCACCCCACGACGATGATGAAAGTCGTAATCCCATGTTTCATCAGGATTTTCTGGTCCATGAATAAAAACATACTTTTCCGACTTTGGATGAACGGTCACCACGCCAACATGTGTCCCTTGAGTGGCCCGGTAAATCACCTCCAGTTCGCCAGTATGAACATTGACGCGTTCAATCGTTTCCCCCGTAAAAGAGGCACCGGAAGGACGCACGTCGAAGACCAGCCAGTTACTGTCCGGGGTCCAGGTGTTGAGATTGGTAAGCTGATGATTACGCGGCGTAAAGGTGATTTGCTTCATGGGATGCCCTGATACAAGACGATTTAAGCAATCATACTTCACAAGCACTTCACTTTCAGGCTTTAGCGTATGTCCATCTTCATTTTTTGCGGACAGAAAGATGGAACATTTTGACGTAGCGATTATCGGATTAGGCCCGGCAGGTGCAGCGCTGGCGCGACAGTTGAGCGGAAAAATGCACGTGATTGCATTGGATAAAAAGCGCCAGTGCGGCAACGAAGGATTCACGAAACCCTGCGGCGGGCTGCTGGCCCCGGATGCTCAGCGTTCGTTTATCCGCGGCGGGATAACCTTGCCCGTTGATATCATCGCCAACCCACAGATTTTTAGCGTTAAGACGGTTGATGTTGCAGCCTCTCTGACCTGTAACTACCAGCGCAGCTACATTAACATCAATCGCCATGCTTTTGATTTATGGATGAAATCTCTCATTCCGGAGGATGTACAGGTGTACCACGATAGTCTGTGTCGCAAGATCTGGCGCGAAGACGATAAATGGCATGTTATCTTTCGCGCCGACGGTTGGGAGCAGCATATCACCGCGCGTTATCTGGTGGGCGCCGACGGCGCGAATTCACTGGTACGCCGTCATCTCTATCCCCAGCACCAAATCCGTAAATATGTGGCAATTCAACAATGGTTTGCGGAAAAACATCCCGTGCCGTTCTATTCCTGTATTTTTGATAACGACGCAACCGACTGTTATTCATGGAGTATCAGCAAGGATGGTTATTTTATCTTTGGCGGCGCCTACCCAATGAAGGACGGCCAGGCACGCTTTGACGAACTAAAAGAGAAGATGGAAGCGTTCCATTTCCAGTTCGGCAAACCGGTGAAAAGCGAAAAATGTACGGTGCTGTTCCCATCACGCTGGAAAGACTTCGTCTGCGGTAAGGACAATGCGTTTTTGATTGGCGAAGCGGCCGGTTTTATCAGCGCCAGCTCGCTGGAAGGAATTAGTTACGCGCTTGATAGTGCAGAAATCCTCAAATCAGTATTAATACGGGATAGAAAGGATATGAATCTCGCATACAGGCATGCCACTCGCAAGCTACGTCTTAAACTGTATGGCAAGATCCTTAAAAGCCGCATATTAACAGCGGCGTGTATCCGGAAATGGATAATGCAAAGTGGCGTTGCGCATATCCCCCTGACAGGGTCAGAAAAACATCCGCCAATGAAGTTCTGGTGGAGGTTTTTAATAAAGGAATGAATGTTCACCCACTTTCGACAGATTATCGCTATCACCTGCAAGCGTAGCCAGCGCAGGGAAATTAGCTTCGCTATACCAGGATTGTGGTAAAGGTAGCCGCGCCATGTGGCTTCCGGGTCGGAGTTGAAGTTGTGCCAACGTATCAAGGGAGTAATTTCGCCAGAGATGCGGCATCGACAGGCGTAGCGGCACGGCTTTTTCGCCCGGCACTGGCGTTGGCAAACGCGAATCACTCACATCGTAGTTTCTGTGCAGCACCAGATATTTCTCCGGCACCCGACGCTGGCTGTTCCACCACTTGCCATCCAACATATCAAACTGAAAACGGGTTATTGTTTCAGGCTTAGCTCCCAACTGCGTCAACGCCTGATACAGTGCCTTGTTCATTGCTGCATCGTACATTTCTGATGTTGCCAGTTGCCCATCAAGGATCAGCGACACCGCAATTCTTGCCCCCAACAGGTTGGAGTAGAGATCTTCCGGTGAAAATGCGGAAACTTCCTCAGAAAATCCAGGAACTGACTCAAAACCGTACCATTGTGCAATTTCATGCCAGGCCGCGAGCTGAAAGGCCAGATGCGCTGCCAGCCAGGCAGCTAATGCGTAACGATCGCCTGCCGTTTCAGGTGGAGTAAAGGCATTGAAAACAATATGCCGCTCCGCGAGCTCATCTTCCAGACGCAGCGTAAATGGCTGGCCTAACCGTGGAAGTAGATGGCTAAAAAGCCAGACCGTCATATCTGCGGTATCTCTTACATGCGCGGTATCGATAAAACCGCCGCGTGAGGTATACACAATGCCATTGTGTTCATGCCCGATACCGGCCAGATTCACTAACCCTAACAGCAGGCTGTCGTTATAGCGATGCTCGCCAATACCGTCAGCCGCAACGACGTTATCAAGTTCATAAAACGGTACCGGCATATCCAGCACCTGCGCGTGCAGGTCGTAACCAAAAGCACAGCACGGACGTAACCCTTGAGGCGCGGGGAGCGGCGAAACTACCGGCCAGGCGGTACTTTGAGCCTTATCATCTTCCGTTAGCTGCAAAGGTACAGGTATCGCAGCATGGACCCCGATCGTTGCCAATAACAAGGTCGTCATCAGCAGCACTTTATTGATCAAAACGCCTCTCCTACCTGAAAATAAAAACCGCTGCTCCCTTTGCCAATGCCATAATCCAGACGCACATTCACCCGCGGCTTAAATTCAAAACGATACCCCACCCCCGCCGAGGGTAGCCAGCGTCCATCATCCAGCGCGCTAAATGATGGCCCCATCGTCCCTGCGCCCAGCCAGCCGACCACGCCATGCCGCCAGTCAAGTTTGCGGCGATACTCTACCTGCCCGCTGACGGCGTTTTTATCGCGATAGCGTCCTTCGTAATAGCCACGCATCCGCTGATTGCTTCCGAGCAACGGCATCATGCTCCACGGTACATCACCCTGAGTAAACGCACCGTCCACCTCCCAGGCAAGCACATTCTTCTCGTCCAGAGAGTAGTAGCGGCTGTAGTGCAACTGGTATTCATCAAATCGGGTATCGCTCCCCACATCGGGCGTATAGCGGGTATAGCGTACGTCGGCATATTGTCCCTGGCGCGGGTTAGGAACAAAGTCACGGTCATCCCAGCTAAGTTCTACACTGCTGCCGGAACTCAACACCGACGCGCCCTGCCCGGTATTCTCAATTTTTGGGGGATCATTGTCATCCATTTGCGCAGCATGCTGTGCGTTCAACGACCAGCCGAGTCCCAGATAGACATTAGGCGCTACCCGTCGATACAAGGTGGGGCGTACATCCAGCACCTGAGCCGTATATTGCTGTTTCTGGCTGTCTTTATCTCCTGCGCTAAAACCCTGTCCCCAGTAATAAGTAGGAGTATCGGTTAATGCGCCATTGATAAAAAAACGCCAGCGATCGTCGGCAAAAAAGGCGTAATTTTGCATTGTGACGCCGAAAGCACCCGTTGAGCTAAAGTAACCGCTGAGGGTCAGCGTCGAATTCTGACTCACCGTGTCATTTGGGTCCGGGCGATACATCCCCACCACCGCCGTGCCGATCCCCAGTCCCAGTTCGGGGGTGTAGAAAGGCCCCGGCATTACACCCCAATCGATACCTTTGCTGGCGTTAAAGTTATCGCTGGCGCCCAGTGTATTCAGCCAGCCGTCAACTTCTTCACGGCTGGGGAGCGCGGCCTGCGCCGCCGTTCCCAACAGGCTGAATGCACAGAGCAAAAACAGACGAGTCAAACTATTCAAAAGCGATACTCACCGGCGACAAAGAAGCTATTACGCTCAGCAAAGCCAATTTCAGAGGTGATATTAAAGTTGCGGGTCAGCTCATACTGCGCGCCGACCAGGATGTTCCATGGGGATTGCAAATGCTGTTTAACGTCGAAACGGCCATTTCCGTCCTTATTCGCCAAATCAACCATTCTCTGCAGCGTAGCGGAGGGCATGGAGAGATCGTTCAGGCTTCCCTTAAACTCTTGCTGCACATCCTGATACATAGACCCCACCCAAACGTTGAGTTTCCCGGAGGGCAGATGCAGCGTATCCACGCCCGGCGTCGCAAAACGGTAGCCGACTCGCGGAGAAACCGTGAAGGCATCGATACTGCCATCAAGAATGTCAAACTGCGTCTGGGTATAGTTGGCATCAACAGCGGTAAACCAGTTCCCGACACCGCCGACCAGCGTTGTCCCGATACCGTAGGTGGTGCCTTTGAAATCGAGTTTAAAATCCAGGTTTTGCAGATTCGCCGGATAATGATATTTACGCGCGCCCTTAACCCCGACGCCAATCTGCGAAATCGAATGACCGTCGGTGTAGCCCACCAGCCCGTAGATATTCATAAAGGGCAGCAGCCAGGCATCCAGCTTCAGGGTTTCGGTTTTGCTGCTCTCGCGCGTGTTGCCGACCTTGATTTTGAACGCGTTATCCAGCGAATGGCCGCCCAGAGAAAGGCCATTAAAGTTAATACTGTCTACATTAATATTCTGCCTGATATTCATGTAGTTAATATTCACACCAAACGGCTCAGGCAGGTCGTAGCCACGTTTACGCGCCTCGTCACCTAAAAAGGGCAAAACAGAGTGGCTTGCGGCAGGTTTAGCCGCCGGTTTTACCGGCACAGGAGTAGCCTGACCATCGTCCTGATAATCATACAGCGGTGTTAACGTTGAGCCAGAATCCGTCGCAGCCCAGGCTTGAAAAATCAAACAGGAAGACGTCATCAACACCAGGCGAATGCTTGTGTTAGTCATAAGAAAACATAGTTGCAGGCAGGAACCGCCTGAATATAAAAGAAGGTGGGAGAGTATAGAAGTTGTGTACTAAATGGGGGGATTAATGTGCTGTTTCACATCTGATAATACAAACATGATTTTTATAACATTCTTAATGTTTTATGCCTGGCCGAAGCCAGGCATAACGCACATCAGGAGAGGACGTACTTCTCAATGGCCCAGGCAACACCGTCTTCCAGATTAGATTTCGTCACGAAGTTGGCGATCTCTTTCACCGTTGGAATGGCGTTATCCATCGCAACGCCCACGCCGGCGTATTCAATCATCGCGATGTCGTTTTCCTGATCGCCAATCGCCATGACCTCCTCGGCTTTAATTCCCAACGCCTCGGCCAGCGATTTTACGCCAGTCCCTTTGTTGACGCGTTTATCGAGGATTTCGAGGAAGTACGGCGCACTTTTCAGCACGGTGTATTTTTCTTTCACTTCCGCCGGAATGCGCGAGATGGCCTTGTCGAGGATCTCCGGCTCATCAATCATCATCACTTTCAGGAACTGGGTCGCAGGATCCATTTTTTCGGCTTCACAGAACACCAGCGGAATCGTCGCGACAAACGATTCATGCACCGTGTAATAACTGATATCACGGTTCGCGGTATACAGCGTGTTGCGATCGAGCGCGTGGAAATGCGAGCCAACTTCCCGGGAGAGCTGCTCCAGGTAGCGATAATCATCATAGCTCAGCGCGGTTTGCGCAACGGTACTGCCATCGCCTGCTTTCTGCACCAGCGCACCGTTGTAGGTAATGCAGTAGTCACCGGGTTGTTCCATATGCAGTTCTTTCAGATAGCTGTGAACGCCGGCATACGGGCGTCCCGTGGTCAGCACTACGTTCACGCCACGCGCGCGTGCCGCAGCAATTGCCGTTTTGACCGCAGGTGAAATGGTGTGATCGGGCAGCAGAAGTGTGCCATCCATGTCGATAGCAATAAGTTTGATAGCCATGAGTTCCCCGGATGAAATAAGTCCGTCCTCATGCTAACGCGATTCCGCTCAAAAAACAGCTACGAAAAGGGGGATAGAAAGGGGAATCAAGATTCCCCTTTTGTGGTTCGGTTGTAGGCCGGAAAGGCCTACAGAAGCAGGCCTTGGTGTAGGTTAAATATCGATGTTCGCCGCTTTCAGGGCGTTTTCTTCGATAAACGCGCGGCGTGGTTCGACGGCATCGCCCATCAGGGTGGTGAACAGCTGGTCGGCGGCAATCGCATCCTTCACAGTAACGCGCAACATGCGACGGCTTTCCGGATCCATGGTGGTTTCCCACAGCTGTTCCGGGTTCATCTCGCCCAGACCTTTATAACGCTGGATAGCGAGACCGCGACGAGACTCTTTCTGCAGCCATTCCAGCGCCTGCTCAAAGCTGGCCACCGGTTGGCGGCGCTCGCCACGTTCGATAAACGCATCATCTTCGATCAGCCCGCGCAGCTTCTCACCGAGCGTACAAATACGATGGTACTCGCCACCGGTCACAAACTCATGCTCCAATGGATAGTCGGTATCGACACCGTGGGTACGCACTCGGATCACCGGTTCGAACAGGTTCAGTTCAGCGTCTTTACGCACGAAGCTGTTCCAGGTGCTGCCGTGCATTTCGTTTTCATTAAGCACGTTCACCAACTGGGAAACCCAGGCCGTAACTTTCGCTTCATCAGCCAGATCGGCTTCCGGCAGCGTCGGCTGATAAACCAGCTCTTTCAGCAGCGCTTTCGGGAAACGACGTTCCATACGGCCAATCATTTTCTGCGTCGCGTTGTATTCAGAAACCAGTTTTTCTAACGACTCACCTGAAAGGGCAGGCGCACTGGCATTGGTGTGCAGCGTGGCGCCATCCAGAGCGATAGAAATTTGGTACTGATCCATCGCTTCGTCATCTTTAATGTACTGTTCCTGCTTGCCTTTCTTCACTTTGTACAGCGGTGGCTGCGCAATGTAAACGTGGCCGCGTTCAACAATTTCCGGCATCTGACGATAGAAGAAGGTCAACAGCAGCGTACGGATGTGCGAGCCGTCGACGTCAGCATCGGTCATGATGATGATGCTGTGGTAGCGCAGTTTGTCTGGGTTGTACTCGTCACGACCGATACCACAGCCCAGCGCGGTGATCAGCGTTGCCACTTCCTGAGAGGAGAGCATTTTGTCGAAACGCGCTTTCTCGACGTTAAGGATTTTACCCTTCAGCGGCAGAATCGCCTGGTTCTTACGGTTACGCCCCTGCTTCGCAGAGCCGCCCGCGGAGTCCCCTTCCACCAGGTACAGTTCAGACAGCGCCGGGTCACGTTCCTGACAGTCCGCCAGCTTGCCCGGCAGACCGGCTAAGTCCAGCGCGCCTTTACGACGGGTCATTTCACGCGCACGACGGGCAGCTTCACGGGCACGGGCAGCGTCAATAATTTTGCCGACGACGATTTTTGCGTCAGACGGGTTTTCCAGCAGATATTCGCTCAGCAGTTCGTTCATCTGCTGTTCAACCGCTGATTTCACCTCAGAGGAGACCAGCTTGTCTTTGGTCTGGGAGGAGAATTTCGGGTCCGGCACTTTCACGGAAACCACCGCAATCAGGCCTTCACGGGCATCGTCGCCGGTGGCGCTGACTTTCGCTTTTTTGCTGTAGCCTTCTTTGTCCATGTAGGCGTTCAGGGTACGGGTCATCGCCGCACGGAAGCCTGCAAGGTGAGTACCGCCGTCACGCTGCGGAATGTTGTTGGTGAAGCAGTAGATGTTTTCCTGGAAACCGTCGTTCCACTGCAGCGCCACTTCAACGCCGATACCGTCTTTTTCGGTGGAGAAGTAGAAGATATTCGGGTGGATCGGCGTTTTGTTTTTGTTGAGATATTCAACAAACGCCTTGATGCCGCCTTCATAATGGAAATGATCTTCTTTGCCGTCACGCTTGTCGCGCAGACGAATAGAGACACCGGAGTTCAGGAACGACAGTTCGCGCAGGCGCTTCGCCAGGATGTCGTATTCGAACTCGGTCACGTTAGTGAAGGTTTCATGGCTTGGCCAGAAACGCACCTGGGTCCCCGTAACTTCTGTTTCGCCCGTTACCGCCAGCGGCGCCTGCGGCACACCGTGCACATAAGTTTGCTGATGCACTTTGCCTTCACGACGAATCACCAGCTCCAGTTTCTGCGACAGGGCGTTAACCACGGAGACACCTACGCCGTGCAAACCACCGGAAACTTTATAGGAGTTATCATCGAATTTACCGCCTGCGTGCAGAACGGTCATGATAACTTCCGCCGCCGAAACGCCCTCTTCCGGGTGAATACCGGTTGGGATACCACGGCCATCGTCAGTAACAGACACGGAGTTATCAGCGTGAATCGTTACCACGATATCTTTACAGTGACCCGCGAGCGCTTCGTCGATAGCGTTATCTACCACCTCGAATACCATGTGGTGCAGACCGGTGCCGTCATCCGTGTCGCCGATATACATACCCGGGCGCTTACGCACCGCATCCAGCCCTTTCAGGACTTTGATACTGGAGGAGTCATAAGAATTCGACATCAACGTTTCTCGCTCATTTTATCTTGGGTTAATCCGTTATTTTACCCTTTTCCACGGTAAACATCTTCGAATTTTCATCGGACATGTCTATAACGTGTTCAGCGCTGATTGCGCTGACAAAGACCTGTGATTGCGTGGCTTTTAAGCGGCTGGCCAGCAGCCCGCGACGCGCATCATCCAGTTCAGAGGCAAAATCATCTATCAGGTACAGGCAGCGCCGTCCGCTTTCACGGGTCAGGAACTCCCCTTGCGCCAGACGTAAGGCGCACATTAGCAGTTTTAGCTGCCCACGCGACAACGTGTCTTCTACCGGCGCACCGTCGGCACGAATGCGGAAATCCGCCTTATGCGGGCCGTGTGCGGTGTAGGTCAACATGCGATCGCGTTCAAAACTGCGTTCCAGCACCTCGGCATAATCTGTCTCCTTCTCCCAACCACGCTGGAAAGAGAACGAGAGAGAAAACTCGGGAAGAAACTGCTGGCAGGTATCCGCCATATCCTGCGCGATACCCGCGCTGTACTCCGCGCGCCAGGTGCTGATTTGTTCCGCCAGCGGGATAAGTTCTCTATCCCACGGGCGCAGTTGCTCATAACGACTCACCTGACGCAGTGCCGCATTGCGCTGCTTGAGCAGTCGCTTCAGGTTGCTCCAGGCGGTGAAAAATCCGGCTTCATTGTGAAAGCATCCCCAGTCAAGAAATGCTCTTCTGTATTTGGGGCCGCCGTTGAGTAAAGTAAACCCCTCTGGCGTGATCAACTGCATCGGCATCAGGTGCGCCAGTTCAGCGACCTTGTGCCCGTCAGTGCCATCAATGCGCACTTTGCTGTCGCCCAGTTTGTCTTTCGTCAGACCAATCGACGTCTCACGCTCTTCTCCCTGCAAACGTCCGTGTAAAACAAACGACTCCTGCTCGTGGCGAATCACGCGGCCAATCTGCAAACTGCGAAACGCCCGGCCATGGCCGAGCGTATAGATGGCTTCCAGCACACTGGTTTTGCCGCTGCCGTTCGCGCCAACCAGGAAGTTAAAGCCAGGGGATAAAGCGAGATCCGCGCTTTCGATATTGCGAAAATCGCGGATCAACAGGCGGGTGAGCGACATTACAGTCTCATTGGCATAACAACATAGGCAGCCGACTGTGATGCGGCATCTTCAATCTGTACGCTCGATACGGAATCAGTCAGCAGAATACGCACGTTCTCGCACTTCAGCGCGTTCAGAACGTCCAGCACGTAGCTAACGTTAAAACCGATTTCCAGTTCCGTACCAGGATAGGAGACATCCAGAATTTCTTCTGCTTCTTCCTGCTCCGGGTTGTTGGCGGTGATTTTAAGCTGATTTTCGCTGACATACAGACGCACGCCGCGGAATTTCTCGTTCGAGAGGATCGCCGCACGGGCAAACGCCTGCTTGAGGATATCGCAACCGGCTTCCAGATGTTTGTCCGGATTTTTCGGCAATACGCGGCGATAATCCGGGAAACGACCGTCTACCAGCTTGGAGGTAAAGATGAAATCCCCCACGTGCGCACGAATATTGTTGCTGCCAATCTGCACGCGCAGCGGGTTGTCACCGCCGTCAAGCATACGCATCAGTTCAATCACACCTTTACGCGGTACGATCACCGAATGGCTGGGCAACGGCTGACCGACAGGCATTGAACAAACCGCCAGACGGTGACCGTCGGTCGCCACAGTACGCAGCTCTTCACCTTCGGTTTCAAACAGCATGCCGTTTAAGTAGTAACGCACATCCTGATGCGCCATCGAAAACTGCGTGGCTTCAATCAGGCGCTTCATCGTGGCCTGCGGCAGGGTGAATTCGACTTCGCTCTGCCAGTCATCCAGATTAGGGAAGTCGGCGGCAGGAAGCGTGGACAGCGAGAAACGGCTGCGACCAGAGCGTACCAGCATGCGGTCGCCTTCCAGTTGAACGGCTATTTCCGCGCCTTCCGGCAACCCGCGGCAAATGTCGAAGAATTTACGTGCCGGAACGGTGGTCGCACCAGGTTCATGGGGCTGGATCAACGCCACGCGCGCCACCATCTCCATTTCGAGATCGGTACCGGTCAGAGAAAGCGCACCGTCAGCGACCTGCAGCAGCAGGTTTCCGAGGATCGGCAGTGTAGGACGTCCCCCCAGCGGGCCGCTGACCTGCTGAAGCGGTTTTAATAAATGTTCACGTTCAACGGTAAATTTCATAGCGTCACGAAGATAATGTTCTGATTAAATTGGAGAAATCTTCTTTAATATCATGGCTTTCTTCACGCAACTGCTCAATCTTGCGGCAGGCATGAAGCACGGTAGTATGGTCACGCCCACCAAACGCGTCGCCAATTTCCGGCAGACTGTGGTTGGTGAGCTCTTTTGCCAGCGCCATCGCCATCTGGCGCGGACGAGCTACCGAGCGAGATCGACGCTTTGACAGCAGATCCGCAATTTTGATTTTGTAATACTCCGCCACCGTCTTCTGAATATTGTCGATGGTGACCAGCTTTTCCTGCAAAGCCAACAGATCGCGCAGCGCTTCGCGCACGAAATCGATGGTAATCGCCCGGCCGGTAAAATTGGCGTTGGCGATCACGCGGTTCAGTGCGCCTTCCAGTTCACGCACGTTAGAGCGTAGACGCTTGGCAATAAAGAACGCCACTTCCCCCGGCAGACGAATGTCGTTTTCGTCGGCTTTTTTCATCAGGATCGCCACGCGTGTTTCCAGCTCTGGCGGTTCGATCGCAACAGTCAGCCCCCAGCCGAAGCGGGATTTCAGTCGATCTTCAACACCATTGATCTCCTTCGGATAACGATCCGACGTCAGGATGATCTGCTGATTACCTTCCAGCAGGGCGTTGAAGGTGTGGAAGAATTCTTCCTGCGAGCGCTCTTTGTTGGCAAAGAACTGGATGTCATCGATCAGCAGCGCGTCGACGGAGCGGTAGTAGCGTTTAAACTCTTCGATCGCATTGTTTTGCAGAGCTTTAACCATGTCCTGCACAAAACGCTCGGAGTGCATATACACCACTTTCGCGTTCGGTTTACGCGCCATAATGCCGTTACCGACAGCATGCAACAGGTGGGTTTTACCCAGACCCGTACCACCATAAAGGAATAACGGATTGTAGGCGCCGCCAGGGTTATCCGCCACCTGACGTGCCGCCGCGCGCGCCAGTTGGTTAGATTTACCTTCAACGAAGTTATCAAACGTATGTTTAACGTTGACGTTAGAGCGATAGGTAGGTTCTGCCGGAGCCGGGACGTTGTCCCAACCAAGGCGCGCCGCAGGAGCAGCACGTTGCGGTTGTACCTGTTGCGCCACATGGGCAGGCGCGACAACGTTATTTACCGGCGTCTTCAGCGTTTGCGTGACGGGTTTAGTTCCGACCTCAAAGCGCAGCTGTGGGGCATCCGCTCCACAGAAGTTATTTAGTAATCCATTAATATTATTAAGGTATTTGTCCCTTACCCAATCGAGCACAAAACGGTTTGGCGCATACAAAGCCAGCGTGTTATCGCTCAGTTCCGCCTGCAACGGGCGTATCCACATACTGAATTCTGTGGCTGGTAACTCATCCTGCAATCGGGCAAGACACTGCTGCCAAAGCGAAAGTGACACGGCGGACTCCACTCGAACAAAAGTCGATAAATGACAAAGGCTGAAACATTCATGATTGTTGACGCACACCGACAAGACCCTATGCAAAGGGTGACGTGCGAATTGCTATCTGCAATTTTTCCCCGATCAGGATCCATTGAAACGATCGGGACCGCGGATCATAGCGTAAACTGAGAAAGAGATCTTCTGTTTCTCACAGATTCTTCCCGATTTATCCACAGGATGATCCAGAATCGGCTAAGTGTAAACGATCCTGGAGAAGTGCTGCAGGTTTTAGCGCGCATATTGAAAAAATTAATGAGTAAAGATGCTTTACTGCTTAAACGATCTAATAAAGATCCCGTGCGATCCTTGCGCTTTATCCACCAGCCCGTATAATTCTTACCCCCAGCGAGTAACGGTCGCCTTACGGCGTCAACGCTGCCTGTTTTTCACACAAAACCTTGTGGAAAAAAGCGGGAAATAAGGAAAGAGAATTGACTCCGGAGTGTACAATTATTACAATCCGGCCTCTTTAATCACCCACACTGTGGCGTAAGTCGTTCGAAACTCGTTCGGGTATACGCAAAAGTCAGTGAATTTATTCAAGTTTAGGTAGAAATCGCCATGAAACGCACTTTTCAACCGTCTGTACTGAAGCGCAACCGTTCTCACGGCTTCCGTGCTCGTATGGCTAATAAAAATGGTCGTCAGGTTCTGGCACGTCGTCGTGCTAAAGGCCGTTCTCGTCTGACCGTTTCTAAGTAATAAAAGCTAGCCCCTGAGTGGTTAAGCTCGCATTTCCCAGGGAGTTACGTTTGTTAACTCCCACTCATTTCACATTCGTCTTCCAGCAGCCACAACGGGCTGGCACGCCGCAAATCACCATCCTCGGCCGCCTGAATTCGCTGGGGCATCCCCGTATCGGTCTTACCGTCGCCAAGAAAAATGTTAAACGTGCGCATGAACGCAATCGGATTAAACGTCTGACGCGTGAAAGCTTCCGTTTACGTCAGCACGAACTTCCCGCAATGGATTTCGTGGTGGTGGCGAAAAAAGGGGTTGCTGACCTCGATAACCGTGCTCTCTCGGAAGCGTTGGAAAAATTATGGCGTCGCCATTGTCGCCTGGCTCGCGGGTCCTGATAGCCCTCATTCGGGTCTATCAACGCCTGATCAGTCCGCTGCTTGGGCCGCATTGCCGTTTCACTCCAACCTGTTCGAGCTACGGAATTGAGGCATTGCGCAGGTTTGGAGTGATAAAAGGCAGTTGGTTGACGGTGAAACGCGTATTAAAATGCCACCCTTTACACCCTGGTGGTGACGATCCCGTCCCGCCCGGACCATTTGATACCAGAGAACACTAACGATGGATTCGCAACGCAATCTTTTAGTCATCGCTTTGCTGTTCGTGTCTTTCATGATCTGGCAAGCCTGGGAGCAGGATAAAAACCCGCAACCTCAGGCCCAACAGACCACGCAGACAACGACCACCGCAGCGGGTAGCGCCGCAGACCAGGGCGTACCGGCCAGTGGCCAGGGGAAACTGATTACGGTTAAGACTGACGTGCTTGATCTGACCATCAACACCCGTGGTGGTGATGTGGAACAGGCTTCGCTGCCAGCTTACCCGAAAGAACTTGGTTCTACCGAACCGTTCCAGTTACTGGAAACCACGCCACAGTTCATCTACCAGGCACAGAGTGGCCTGACCGGTCGTGACGGCCCGGATAACCCGGCTAACGGCCCACGTCCGCTGTACAACGTCGAAAAAGACGCATTTGTACTGGCAGACGGTCAGAACGAACTGCAGATCCCGATGACCTATACTGACGCAGCGGGTAACACGTTCACTAAAACGTTTGTCCTCAAGCGTGGTGAATATGCTGTCAACGTTAACTACAGCGTGCAGAACGCCGGCGAGAAACCGCTGGAAATCTCCACCTTTGGTCAGCTGAAGCAATCCATCAATCTGCCATCTCATCGCGACACCGGTAGCAGCAACTTTGCGCTGCACACCTTCCGTGGCGCGGCCTACTCCACGCCGGATGAGAAGTATGAGAAATACAAATTCGACACCATTGCTGAAAACGAAAACCTGAACGTCAACGCTAAAGACGGTTGGGTCGCAATGCTGCAACAGTATTTCGCAACGGCATGGGTTCCGCGTAACGACGGTACCAACAACTTCTATACCGCTAACCTGGGTAACGGCATTGCCGCTATCGGCTATAAATCACAGCCGGTACTGGTACAGCCAGGCCAGACTGGTGCGATGACCAGCACCCTGTGGGTCGGCCCGGAAATTCAGGATAAAATGGCGGCCGTTGCACCGCACCTGGATCTGACCGTGGATTACGGCTGGTTGTGGTTCATCTCTCAGCCGCTGTTTAAACTGCTGAAATGGATCCATAGCTTCCTGGGTAACTGGGGCTTCTCCATCATCGTTATCACCTTTATCGTTCGTGGCATCATGTACCCGCTGACCAAAGCGCAGTACACCTCCATGGCGAAGATGCGTATGCTGCAGCCGAAGATTCAGGCTATGCGTGAGCGTCTGGGCGATGACAAACAGCGCCAGAGCCAGGAAATGATGGCCCTGTACAAAGCTGAGAAGGTTAACCCGCTGGGCGGCTGCTTCCCGCTGATCATCCAGATGCCAATCTTCCTGGCGTTGTACTACATGCTGATGGGCTCCATTGAACTGCGCCATGCGCCGTTCGCGCTGTGGATCCATGACCTGTCTGCACAGGACCCGTACTACATTCTGCCGATCCTGATGGGCGTGACGATGTTCTTCATTCAGAAGATGTCTCCGACCACCGTGACTGACCCGATGCAGCAGAAGATCATGACCTTTATGCCGGTCATCTTCACCGTGTTCTTCCTGTGGTTCCCGTCAGGTCTGGTGCTGTACTATATCGTCAGCAACCTGGTAACCATTATTCAGCAGCAGCTGATTTACCGTGGTCTGGAGAAACGTGGGCTGCATAGCCGCGAGAAGAAAAACTCCTGATTCGGTGTAGGCCGGATTAGGCGAAGCCGCCATCCGGCAAACGGAACATAACGTAAAGGGCGGTCATTAGACCGCCTTTTTTATTGCATCACAAAGAGACATATCATGAGCCATAACGACACCATCGTCGCTCAGGCCACCCCTCCGGGACGTGGTGGCGTGGGTATCCTGCGTATCTCCGGCCTGAAAGCGCACGAGGTCGCAGAAACCGTGCTGGGCAAACTGCCAAAACCGCGTTATGCCGACTATCTGCCGTTTAAAGACGCGGATGGCAGCACGCTGGATCAAGGCATTGCCCTGTGGTTTCCCGGCCAAAACTCCTTTACCGGTGAAGACGTTTTAGAGCTGCAGGGTCACGGCGGTCCGGTGATTCTTGATCTGCTGTTAAAACGTATTCTGACCATTCCCGGGCTGCGCATTGCCAGACCCGGTGAATTCTCCGAGCGCGCGTTTCTCAATGATAAGCTCGATTTAGCCCAGGCCGAGGCGATTGCCGACCTGATCGATGCCAGCTCAGAGCAAGCCGCTCGCTCGGCGTTGAACTCGTTGCAGGGTGCCTTTTCCGCACGGGTAAATCATCTTGTGGAAGCACTCACTCACCTGCGCATCTATGTAGAAGCGGCGATTGATTTCCCGGATGAAGAAATCGACTTCCTGTCTGACGGCAAGATTGAAGCGCAGCTCAACAGCGTTATCAGCGATCTTGATGCTGTACGTGCCGAAGCGCGTCAGGGCAGCCTGCTGCGCGAAGGGATGAAGGTGGTGATTGCTGGTCGCCCGAACGCCGGGAAATCAAGCCTGCTAAACGCCCTGGCTGGCCGCGAAGCTGCCATTGTCACCGACATCGCCGGCACCACCCGCGACGTACTGCGTGAGCATATCCATATCGACGGCATGCCGCTGCACATCATCGACACCGCCGGTCTGCGCGACGCTAACGATGAAGTTGAACGCATTGGTATCGAACGTGCCTGGCAGGAAATCGAACAGGCCGACCGCGTACTGTTTATGGTTGATGGCACCACCACCGACGCCGTAGACCCGGCTGACATCTGGCCAGACTTTATTGCCCGTCTGCCAGCTAAACTGCCGATTACCGTGGTGCGTAACAAAGCGGATATTACTGGTGAGACGCTGGGCCTTAGCGAAGTAAATGGCCACTCACTGGTTCGCCTCTCCGCGCGTACCGGGGAAGGCGTTGACGTGCTGCGTAATCATCTCAAGCAGAGCATGGGCTTTGAAACCAGTATGGAAGGCGGCTTTCTGGCGCGTCGTCGTCACCTGCAGGCGCTGGCAGAAGCGGCGGAACATCTTGAGCAAGGCAAAGCCCAACTGCTCGGAGCATGGGCCGGAGAATTGTTGGCAGAGGAGCTACGCCTGGCTCAGCAGAACCTCAGTGAGATCACCGGTGAATTTACCTCCGACGATCTGCTGGGACGGATTTTCTCCAGCTTCTGTATCGGTAAGTAAGTTTTAGTCCATCCTCGTCCGTGAACGTTCACTAACCCGCATTAACTACCTGTTAATGCGGGTTTTTACTTTCCATACTCGTCCATAGTCGTGCGGGTTCATCCGCGATTTTTGTGTCCTGAATTGTGCCCATAGCCAAAAAACCGCTGTGCCATTGTTCATTTTTTGCGCTAAAAATCACATCAAATGGACACAAAAAACGGTATAAAAAACACTCAAACCTGCCTTCTCATGGACACAGTGAAAAAGAAGGTGTTAATAATCCAATATTAAACAATCTATTAGAAAGGATGCTCATGGACACACTGTAGAGGTGAGATATGGCACTTTCAGATACCAAACTACGCACACTTGCCCCCAGAAACCGCCCCTGGCAACTTGCCGATCATGACGGACTGGTGATTGAAGTTCTTCCCACCGGACGGAAAATCTGGCGTTTCCGCTACCGCTTTGACAACAAATCGCAAAAGATCACGCTGGGCGAATACCCGGCTTTCTCACTTGCAGAAGCGCGGCTTTGGCGTGAAAAGTGTCGCTCAATGGTGGCCCATGGCATCAATCCCGCGCAGAAAAAACAGGAAGAAAAGCTTAAACAGAAAGACCCGACAACAGTAAAAGCGTTCGCCAAACGCTGGTTGACCGATATCGTTGAAAAAAGTAACCGCGATCCGCGCAACATCACTCGCGTTATAGAGAAGGACATCATTCCCATCATCGGGAAGCTGGAACTGGAAGAACTCACAACCGCTCACATTCAGGTCGTGCTCGACCGCATCAAACAACGAGGTTCGGATCACGTCGCGCTGCTGACGCGAAACGTGCTTAAACGCATGCTGGCCTATGCGATTTCCAGGGGAATCATCTTCAACAACCCGGCAGCCGCTATTGAGGCCCGTTATATCGCACAAGCAACAAGCCGTGACGTGGCGCTAACCGCAGAAGAGATCGGCATCCTGCTACGGGGGATCTACACCTCTAACATGAACCGACGCCACAAGCTGGCTCTGCACCTACTGATCATCTGCATGGTGCGTAAATCGGAGATGATTGAAGCGACATGGAGTGAAGTTAACTTCAACGCGCTGGAATGGCGTATCCCCGGCGAAAGAATGAAGATGGATAACCCGCATATTGTTCCGCTGTCAAAGCAGGCGCTGGCGATGTTCGAAGAGCTAAAATTTCTAGCCGGAGATTCCCCTTACGTCTTCCCCAGCCGAAACGACCACCGACGCCCGATCTCCAAAACAACGCTTAACTGCGCGGTGCGCACGCTGGATCTGAACGTCAGGGATTTTGTTATTCATGACTTCCGGCGTACTGCCAGCACATTGCTACATGAGCAAGGCTACAACTCCGACTGGGTAGAGAAATGCCTGGCGCATAAGATTGGCGGCGTTCGCGGCGTTTACAACCGTGCGGAGTACCTGAATCAGCGCCGGGAGATGCTTCAGTCCTGGGCGGACTTTGTTGATGCGCAGATTGAGGAGGGGCGAAAGGTTGTTATTGGTAAGTTTGGGAAGGCTTATGAGGTCAAATAAGAAAAATGGGGCATTATTACAAATTGATTTAAATAGTTAAGTACCCTACATTTGCTACTTCAACAAGCTGCATAAAGCCATAAAAACTTGAATAAACTATATAATTCAATCAATTACAATAAGTTAGTTACAAATAAAAAGGAACAATAATGTGACAAAAGTTAGCTAATAAGTTATCATCATAATTGTTATATAACTCACTGAAAGTAACTAATAATATGAGAGATAGTTACCATTAAGTATAAACATTGTGAGGATAGATGTGCTAAATCCTACGCAACTCTCAGCGCTATCAAGGATGTTTTCTTCGTCAGTGATTTCCGAGATAGCAAAAAAAGGTCAGTCACCTCTTTTTTCAAGGTTACTGTCTGAGGCATCTGTTTTCGAATTTGATGACGCAGATAATGTAACTATTGGTGATGCCTTTGATACAGCATTTTCTTTGCTCAGACGCTCAGGTTTGAGAAACGAGTATGTCTATCGTTCTGCGTTAATTCGAAATGTATTATTAGGCCGTCATTCTTTGCGTACCGCCAGTATGCTTACTGAATTTAGAATTGGCTCTAGCAAAGCAGACATGGTTATTCTTAACGGTTGTGGAACTGTATACGAAATAAAATCAGATAGAGATTCGCTTGCCAGACTTGAGAGCCAAATTGAGAATTATAGAAAAGCATTCAGTAAGATCTACGTCATTGCAGGAACTGCACATATCCAAGATATCTTGGAAAAAACATCAGAAGACGTAGGGGTGATGAGTTTGGTTCGATGGAATAGAATTAGTATTGTACGAGAAGCAAAAGAGAATACTGATTATATTTGCACTGCAACTATTTTTGATTCACTAAGACTTAGCGAAGCTATTGATATCCTAAATGAGTTAAATATTGACATTCCCGATCTACCCAACACATTGATGCGTAATGCAATAAGAGGTATTTTTACCAAACTAAATCCAATTGATGTACAGAGCTGCATGATAAAAACTTTAAAAAGGACGCGTAATCTTGCTCCATTAAGTACTTTAATTGCAAACTTACCAAGTGCATTGCAAAGTATAGCCCTAATGGTTCAGTTACGTAGTAAGGATCGAGATCGCTTAGTTGAGACGTTGAATAAACCTCTTAATGAAGCATTTAAATGGGTTTAAAAACTTATGTACTATCCATATTTTAGAGGTAAGCAGTTTGAGTTAATAGCAATTCGTGAGACAGCAGAGACGATGGCTCAGGCTGGTTTCATTCCAATTATTGAACCAGTTAAAGAAACCCTGAATGGATTAGAAAAAACACTAAAAGCTATCTGTGAAGCTAAAGGTAAAGCTATTGTAATAGTAAATCCTTCATATGGTGACCATTCAACAAATGGGCATAATATCTCGCAATTATTGAAAGATAGTTTTCATGGACATGAAAACATTTTTGCAGGGATACTATTAAATGAAGGGATGGATGAAGAAGATATAATAGAGTTGCTTGATGAACATGCCGAACATCAACCTTGTTTCATCCACTCTGGATTTTCTGAGCCACGCTCTTTATCAGAAAAAACAAATGGTCGAGTATCCAAACATATCTTCTTAGAACTTTACTGCGGTAAACTCTATAGGAAACATTTTAACGGCTGCGAAAGAATATTAATTCGCGATGGTTTTAAAAAGAGAAAAAATGCTGATTATCCTCCTATTGAAGAGTTTTCAGACCTTCATATAACCTTCGGGGAAGAAGGAATGGATGGATTTGGCGATTTTTTAATCGTTGGGGATGACTATACTGAAGGTGGTGGTCCGGCATATGCGGTAGCAATACATCTCACGTTCTTAGAATCTAAAAAAGAAAATGTTATGTATATTTATCACTTTGTTTCAACAACAAGAGATACACCAACAGACCCTGCGGGGAAATTCGGTCAGGCACTTGAAAAACTCATTACAACAATAAATGAGAATAATTCTCCTGTATTGGAGACCTCAGCTATTTTAGAATTTCGAGCGTTGCATGCAAAAGGCCATTTCCCTGGATTGGGAACCGTCAAAAAACTCTCAATGAGGCACCATGTTGAAACATTAGCTAATTATTTTAGGGGCTAGAAATGATTAGAATGTGTTGTGCTGAATGTTTCAATGATATCGGATTGCGAAATAATATAATCCCTACATTGATGCCACAAAAAGGAAACTGTTCTTTTTGTAATAGTCAAGATGTTGATATTATTGATCCTAAACTCTTGTTGGATTATTTTGAACTGCTGATAAATATCTATGAAATAAATCCTGAAGGGAAAAATCTTGTTGAATGGCTAAAAGAAGATTGGTGCTTATTTTCCCATCCAACAATGGACAATGCTCATGCTAAAGAGTTATTGGGAGAAATTCTCGATGACGGAGATATAGTACGAAAGAACTTCTCTCCCTCCGAAAATTATAAAAGCACAGGCCTTGCGCAATGGGATACATTACGAGATGAAATTCTTCACAAAAACAGATACTTCCTTGATGAAAAAATTGACACTCAAAGATTACAGGAATTACTCAACCATTTAAAAGCATTTAATATCCCGCGAATATGGTTTAGAGCAAGGATAAATCAAACTGATACTCCATATAAAATTGAAGATATGGGAGCACCTCCAAGTCGGTATGCTAGTCATGGACGAGCGAACCCAACAGGCATTCCATATTTATATTTAGGATCAATGCCAGATACAGCGATCTCTGAGATTAGACCACATACAGGTGAAATAGCAACAGTAGCTGAGTTTGAAATACCAGAAGAACTAATTATTGTTGATTTAAGAGAGCCGAGAAAACATGTTTCTCCTTTTGTTCTATCTGATGCACAAGAAATAGGAAAAATGCGGGCAGACATACCTTTTCTAGAAAAATTAGGAGAGGAATTAACTCGTCCTGTGTTACCTCGAAGTGCTGCCATTGATTATATCCCCAGTCAATATTTATGCGAATTCATTAAGAAAATTGGTTTTCATGGTGTAATTTACAGGAGCTCTGTAAGTGAAGGAATAAACTTAGCTTTATTCGATCCAACATTAGCAACCCCAATTTCAACATCACAATATGACGTTTCTCGCGTAAGTGTTGAAGTACAAGCAAAGCAGTTATAATGGATTTTAAAAAGCTGATGCCAGTAATATTAATTTAAATTTATTATTGGCATTACAATTTTTGCTGCTATTGTAAAGATTAACTTTGTTGCAATTTAGAATTCTTCAATTCCCAAAAACAGTTTCCCACAGCTTTCCCCCCTTCCCCAGATCTACCCTATCCCCAACTCATAGCATTACCCCTAAAAGCTTCCTGTTCTAAGACGAACTGCGACCTGTAAGAAGTGCCTTTGGCGGTCAGCCCCCCGGTCAACCAGGGAACGAAGCGTGGTCTGAAACTGACCTCCTGTCTCGATACTGAATCGCCACAGATAATCTAGACACTT